>LJUF01000224.1 GCA_001303665.1 Phycisphaerae bacterium SM23_33
CGAGGTCGAGATACAGCCCGTGCGGCACGGCCAGGACCAGCGCCTCGGCGCCGCGGAGGGCCTTGGCCAGGTCGTTCTGGACACGGGTGCCGGCCAAGGCGTCCTGGTTGCGGAAGAACCGCGCCCAGGAGTGCCCCGGGGCGGGGTAGACGTCCTGCTTCTCCAGCTCGTACCAGTGGTGCACGTAGGGGTCGTGGACGCGGATCTCGGCGCCCATCTCGGTGAGCTTGCGCACGACCATCTCGCTGCCGCTGTAGCGGGTGTCGCCGACGTCCTGGCGGTAGCTGGCGCCGCAGATGAGCACGTCGGCCCCGGCGATGTACCGGCCCATGTTGCGGAGGGCATCGCGGACCAGCTCGGCCACGTGCAGCCCGCGGGTGTCGTTGATGTCAATGGCGGCCGGGGTGATGCGGAAGACCTCGTCGCCGTCCTCGAAGCCCAGGATGTGCTTGTAGGCCCAGTATCCCAGCCCGCCGTCCTTGGGCAGGCAGTAGCCGCCGATGCCCGGGCCGGGAAAGATGATGTTCGAGTGCGTGGGGCGGACCTTGATGGCCTGGATGACCTTGATCAGGTCCACGCCGTTGCGCTCGGCGAACAGGCTCCACTCGTTCAGGAAGGCCAGGATCGTCGCCCGGTAAGAGTTCTCGACGATCTTGGTCGTCTCCGACTCGATGGGGCGGTCCATGACGGTCAGCGGGTAGTCCCGGGTGTTCAGCACCTCCTGGAGGAACTTGACCACGCGCCGGCGGGCCGCCGGCGTGCAGCCGGAGCACACCCGCCAGAAGTCCCGGATGCTGGAGACGTATTCCCTGCCCGGCATGACGCGCTCGAAGCTGTGGGCCAGCAGCGGCGCCGACCGGATTCCCCGGGCGGCGAAGGCCTTCTTCATGATCGGCCAGGCGACGAACTCGGTGGTGCCCGGGGCGACGGTGGTCTCGATGAGGACCAGGCACTTGGGGTCGATCTTCTGGCCGATGGTCCTCATGGTGGCTTCCAAAGCGCTCATCTCCGCCTGGCCGGTCCGCATGCGGCCGAGGTCGTGCTTGGTGTAGTCGCACTGCACGTCCACGACCACGCAGTCGGCGAGCTTCAGGCAGTCGCTGTTGTAGCTGGCGGTGAGGGTCTTCTTCTGGAGGACGCAGCGGGCGATCATGGGGTCGACCTGGGGGTCCTCGGCCTTCACGGGCGACTGCCCGCGATTCAGCAAAGGGATCTTCCAGTAGCTGCGCGTGCTGGGCCGCTGGCAGCCGATGACGAACTTGCCGGGCTTGCCGGTCCTGGCGTCGTCGGTGTCGGCGATGATGGCGGCCATGACCGCCCCCACGAACCCCACGCCCATGACCACGACCACTTCCTTTCCCTCACCCCGAGCGGCCTGGGCCAGCGCCCGGACGCGCTTGAACTCCGCGGGATAGTCCTCCTTCCTGGGGATGGAAAACTTTTCACCGGCCGGACTGATCGATTCCTCTGCCATGACGCTCTCCGCAAAAAGATTGCCCGAGATGCACGGCGGCGTTTGCCGCCGCCAGGTCGGCCGGCAGTGTAAGGCGGTGGGTGGGGGTTGTCCAGCTTGGCGGACACGCGGCAGCGGAAGCGGCCGCGAGACCTGAGAAAAACCTGGCCGCCGCAGGAAGGTCCGCCCCTGCGGCCGGGCGCGGGCGCAGGCAGCCGGCGCCTGAGATTCGGGTTCGGTGGCGGTTCGGTCAGCGGGCGGGCCGGGAGCGGCGGGGCGACCGCCGGCGCCGGCGGCGGAAGATCCGGCTCTTCAGCCCAGACCAGAAGTTGAGCACCCCCAGCCGGCGGGCCAGGGCCAGGATCTGACCGTCCGAGGGGGCAAGGGTGATGGCCTTGGCCACGTACCGCCGGGCGCGGGGCAGCTGGCCTTTCTGGAGATGCGCCTGGGCCAAGTTGTACAAGGCCAGGGCGTATTCGGGTTTGAGTTTCAGGGCCCTTCGGCAGTGGCGGATGCCCTCTTCCAGGTCGCCCATGAGGAAGTAGCTGACGGCCAGGCTGTGCTCGGCATGGGGGTTTCCCGGCTGGAGGGAGACGAGCTTGCGCAGGACGAGGTTGGCCTGGTTGATCTTCCTGGCCTTCAGCAGCAGCTGGCCCAGCTCCATGAGGGTGCCGGGCTCCTCGCCGGCGTGGCGCAGCTCGGCCAGCAGATGGACCCCGGCCTGATGCGTCCTTCCCCGGCGCAACAGCAACTCGCCCAGCTTCTGATGGGCGCCGGGGAAGTGCCGGTCGATCTTCAGCACCAGGCGGAACTGCTGCTCGCCCTCGGCCAGTCCGCCCTGCTTGACGGCCAGCTCGCCCAGGGCGAAGTGGGCCGCGGGGCTGTCAGGCACCTGCTCCAGCACGCGGCGGAACTTCTCTCCGGCCTCGCGGTACTCGCCCATTTCCGTCAGCAGCTCGCCCAGGTCCAGCAGCACGTCCACGTCGCCCGGGTCCTGTCGCAATTCGGCCATGTAGTGTCGGCGGGCCTCGGCCAGGCGGCCCATGGCCCAGTAGGCGTCGGCGATGCGAGCGTGGGCCTGCGGGTGCTCCGGGTCCAGGGTCAGGGCCTGCTGCCAGCAGCTGACGGCGCGGCGATACTGCCCGCGCTCGAACAGGCTGTTGCCGATGTTGTACAGGCACAGGGGGCAGTCGGCCTTCACCTGACGGGCGAGGTAGAACATGATCTCGGCCTGGTCGTGGTCGCCCATCTCGGTGTAGGTGATGATGCGGTTGCAGTAGGCCGGCTCGAAGCTGGGGTCCAGCTGCTCGATCTTCTCAAAGCATTCCAGGGCCCGCGGATACCGGCCGGTGCGGGTGCAGTCCACGCCCAGGCCGTTCATCGCCTCCACGTCGTCCGGCTCCAGCGCCAGGGCGTGCTGGTAGGCGATGATGGCCTGCTGGTATGCCCCCAGGGCGTCCAGCGCCAGGCCCAGGTTGAAATGCCAGGAGGCGTTGTAGGGATTGACGGCGATGGCCGATCGCAGCTCTTCGGCGGCCTGAACGTACTGGCCCGACTCGTACAGGCGTTGGGCCTTCTCGGCCCGGGTCTCTGCCTCGTCCCACTCGTTCATAGACGCTCTCAAACCACCAGCCTATGGACCTGCGCGCCCGCCTCCCTGACCGGACTCGCAAGAACTTGGCCGACCCACCTGCGGCCTGGTGATCTGTCCTCCAGGACTATTCTAGCCGCGAACATCAAATCCGACAAGGGGTACAGCCGCTGCTTATGAAACCTTACCCAAAGCGGGCCGGCGACTTCGGCCGGCCGCCGGCCAGGTTTCAGCAATCCTAATGCCCGCGTCAGGAATCTTCATGGCCGAAGGCATTGGACAAATCGGCCGCTGCCGTTAACCTGTTGGCGGTCCAAGGCAGGGCCAAAGGCAAAAAGGACATCCCTGGAGGCGCCATGGAACTTTCCAGTCGGATCAAGAGTGTACAGCCCAGCGCCACGATTGCGATGGACGCCCGGGCCAAGCAGATGAAGGCCCAGGGTCTCGACGTGGTGGACTTCGGCGTGGGCGAGCCGGACTTCGACACGCCGGACTTCATCCGGGCGGCGGCCAAGGCGGCCCTGGACGCCGGCGACACCAAGTACACCCCGGCGGCGGGGGCCAAGCTCAAGGCCGCCATCGTCCAAAAGCTCAAGCGCGAAAACGCCCTGGAATACACCACCGACCAGGTGCTGGTGACCTTCGGCGGCAAGCACGCCCTGTACAACGCCTTCCAGGTGCTGCTGGAGCCGGGCCGGAAGGTGCTCATCCCGGCCCCCTACTGGGTCAGCTACCCCGAGCAGGTGAAGCTGGCCGGCGGTGAGCCGATCTTCCTGCCCACCGGGCCGGAAAAAGGATTCAAGATCACCCCCCAGGACCTGCTGGCCCGCGCGGGCGAGGCCAGGGTCCTGGTCCTCAACAACCCGTCCAATCCCACCGGCGTGACCTACACGCCGCAGGAGCTGAAGGCCCTGGCCGAGGCGGTGCTGAAGACCGAGCTGATCGTCTTTGCCGACGAGATCTACGAGAAGCTCATCTACGGCGACACGAAGTTCGTGAGCTTCGCCTCGCTGGATGAGCGGCTGGGCGAGCGGACGCTGACCTTCAACGGCCTGAGCAAGACCTTCAGCATGACGGGCTGGCGGCTGGGCTGGGTGGCCGGGCCGGCCGACGTCATCAAGGCCATGGCCACGCTGGCCTCCCAGCAGACCACCAACCCGGTCAGCTTCGCCCAGGCTGGGGCGCTGGCCGCCTACAGCGATCCGGCTGCCGCCGCAGAGGTCGAGGCGATGCGGCGGGAGTTCGAGAGGCGCGGCCGGCGGATGTGGGAGCGCCTGAACGCCATGGAGGGGGTGAGCTGCGTGCAGCCGACCGGGGCGTTCTACTGCTTCCCGGACGTGTCGGCCCATTACGGCCGGAAGCTCGGTGAGGCCAAGGTCGCCGGCTCGATGGACTTCGCCGCGGCCTGCCTGGAGCAGATTCACGTGGCGGTGGTGCCGGGGGCGGCCTTCGGCGAGGACCGCTGCGTGCGGCTGTCGTTCGCCACGGGCATGGAGCAGATCGAGGCCGGCCTGGACCGGTTGGAGAAGCTGCTCGGGTAGGGTGTGCAGCTCTGCTGCACACGCGGTGAGATGGTGTGCAGCAAGCTGCACACCCTACGTGGGCGCACGTGAGCGGAGGAACGTCATGCCCGACTGGGGCAGTCTGGAATGGCTGGCCAGCCGGCAGATCGGCAACGCCGAGAACCTCACGCTGGGGCGGGTCGTCATCAAGCCCGGCAAGGCCAACCCCCATCACGGCCACCGCAACTGCCAGGAGCTGCTGTACCTCCTCCGCGGGCGGCTGGAGCACACAATCGGGGACAGGACCGTCGTGCAGGCCGCCGGCGAGACGGTGGCGATCCCCGCCGGCGTCTTCCACCACGCCCTCAACATCGGCGAGGAGGACGCGGACATGATCGTCGCCTATGACGCCGGCGAGCGCGACTTCGTGCGGGAAGACCAGGGCTGACAGCCGAGGCCGCAATGCCGATGAGCACGGACACCGACAACCTGGTCGCCAGCCCCTGCTGCAACCCGGAGATGACGCTGGAGCAGGCCCTGGCGGCGTATTCGGGGCTGGGCTTCCGGAAGTTCGAGGCCTTCACCGGCTGGGTCAAGTCGGCCCTGGACGTCGAGCGGGACCCGCAACCTTACCTGCGGCTGGCCCGGCAGCACGGCATGAGCTTCGCGTCCTTGCACCTGCCGCCGGTGGGCGACGAGCCGGACGCCTCCCTCGGCCGGGCGATCCGGGCGGCCGAGTTCGCCGCCGCCCTGGGCGTGCAGGTGGTGCTGTTCAAGGCCGCAAGTCGCGAGCGCTACATCAACGCCGCCCGGCCGGTGTTGGACGCCGCCGAGGGGCTGGGCCTGACCGCGGCCGTCCAGAACCACGCGGGCACGGCCATCAGCACGTTGGACGACGTCCGGGCCGTGCTGGCCGGCGTCGCCGACCCGCGGCTGAAGGCCGTGCTGGAGGTGGGGCATTTTCACAAGGCCGGCGAGTCCTGGGAGGCGGCCCGCGACTACCTGGGCGGCCGCATCGCCCTGGTGCACGTCAAGGACATGGTCGGCCCGCGCTCGGTGCCGTTCGGCACGGGCGAGATCGACCTGCCGGCGGTGTTTCGCAGCATGCGGGCCGGCGGCTATGAGGGCGACTACGTGATCGAGATGGAGGTCGAGGATCGCCGGAACACGCTGCGCTACCTCGCCGAGGCCATCGAGTACATCCGGCGACACTGCCTGTGACGGGAGGGAGCCATGTCTGACCCGCGGATCTGCATCGTCGGCGCCGGCGGCCACGCCACCCGGCGGATTTACCCGTACATCGCCGCGGCCGGGGCCCGGCTGGTGGGCGTGTGCGACCTGGACGAGGAAAAGGCCCGGCGAAACGCCGGCCGCTTCGGCGGAAACGCCTACACCGACATGCAGGCCATGCTCGACGCCGAGAGGCCCGACGGCGTGATGGTCTACATCGGCCAGAAGCC
The DNA here is from genome assembly GCA_001303665.1 of Phycisphaerae bacterium SM23_33. Lineage (GTDB taxonomy): Bacteria > Planctomycetota > Phycisphaerae > SM23-33 > SM23-33 > SM23-33. The sequence continues at coordinate 6,007 of LJUF01000224.1, forward strand.
GCCCGCCCCGGACGCGGCGGCGGCCCTGGAGCTGGCCCGGCTGTCGCGGCGGACCGGCGTGCTCTGCACCACGGCCTTCAAGAAGCGCTACAGCCTGGCCTACGCCCGGGCCAAGGAGTTCATCGAGTCCTTCCCGCCGGAGGGACTGCTGTGCCTTTCGGTGGTTCGGGCCTCAGGCCGCTACAGCAACGAGTCTGCCCGCAGCGACCTGCTGCTTGACTTCGGCATCCACGGGGTGGACCTGATGTCGTACCTGGGCGGGGAGGCCCGCCGCGTCTTCGCCTTCACCGCCGACTTTCACGCCTACGCCGTGAGCATCCGGTTCGCCTGCGGGGCGGTGGGCAGCTTCTGCCTCAACGACGGCCGCTCCTTCCAGATCCCCACCGAAGAGGTGGAGATCACGCTGGCCGGCGGGAACTTCATGAGCATCCACAACTCCGCCTGTTGGCGGATCGCCCGGGCCAACCAACCCGACGAATGGCGGGAGCCCCCCACCTTCACCGCCGCCGGCGACAGCGGCAACGAGACCGGGCACCTGGCCGAGATCGCCGACTTCGTGGCCGCCATCCAGGAGGGCCGCAGCACGCGCTCCAACATCCACGAGAGCTACAAGTCCATGATCCTGTACGAGGCGGTCCGGGCCTCGGCCCGGACCGGCCGGCCGGTGGCCGTGCAGTACGAATCACCTTGACGGGCGGGGCGTGGGCCGCGGGCCCGGCCGCCTCGACAGCGCGCCGTCGTTCTCCGTCACCATGTCCTTCAGCGTTTGCAGCAGCTTGAGCTGGTCGCCGGTGACCCTGTACAGGTCCTTCAGGGCCAGACGGACGGCGTTCCGCAGCGTCAGCGAGTCCAGCGAGGCCAGCAGGGCCTCCAGGTCGGCGATGACGTCCTTGGCCTCCCGCGGCGCCTCGTCGCGCAGTCCGGCCACGCCGATCAGCCCCATGGCGGCCGGATCATCGCAGGTCTCCTTCATGCTGGAGACCAGCCTGATCTTCACGTCCGCCTGTCGGGCCAGGGCGCCCGGCGAGGCCGGCCGACGGGTCTGAACCTTTCGAAGCGACTCCACCAGGGCCTCGACCTCCTTGACCGCCTTGGGCGTGTTCGTCACCACCAGGGCGCCGTTCAACTCGCTGACGGCGCCCCTGCCGCCGACCTGCCGCCAGGAGTCCGGCGCGACGTTCTCCCGGATCAGGTCCATCAGGCCCCCGATTGCCTTGTCATCCGTCGGGTCGACCAGGTCGCGGACGTCCAGTGTCATCGTCTCCGTGTGCCGGGCCAAGTCGTCGGCCGTCGAGATGACGATGACGCCGTCCTTGACCATGTAGTCGAGGGGATTGGCCCCGCCGGCGTCTTCCAGCACGAGCTCCAGCGCCCGCTGGGCGGTCACGCCGGCGGCCTTGATGTTCACGGGGGTATCCTTGTTAATACCCGCCTGTTCCAGGGCCGCCCACCGGATGTGGATGTTGGCGCCCGTGACGTCGCGGAAATACTGAATCACGTCGCCCAGCGGGATGCCGCTGAACTCGACCTTGGGCAGCGTCTTGGCCAGCGGGTCGGCCGGCGGCGCGGGCGCCGTGGCCGGCGTCGGCGAGGTTTTCTGCGGCGGCGGGTCGGCGGCCAGCAGGGTGGCGGCCACGATGACGATCAGTGCGATCAGCAGGACTTTGCTAGGGCTCATGGCAGGCTCCTTTCCGGTTCTGAAGGAAGCACCGAGAAGCTCGGCACGTCCAGGCTCATGGTCACGGCCGGCACGATCCAGCCGCCGTCGGGCAAAGACAGGTTCAGGCCGTCAAGATCGAACGCCCCGGCCACGGAGAAGCCGACGTCGCCGCAGGCGTACAGGCTCAATGTGGGCCACGCGGCAAGCGGCTGGGGCGCCGCAACGGGCAGCGGCCGCTGCGGACCCGTGATCGGCGGGGTAGTGCGGTGCAGGACCACGGACAGGACGATCATGGCCGCTGCCGCTGCCGCGGCCGCCAGGGGTACAAGCAGCCGCCACGGGAAGGTCGGCCCCGCCGCGCCCGGTGACCTCAGCGCCCGCAGGGCGTCGGCGTGCTCCTTACGCCAGGCTTCGAAGTCGGCTGGAGGCGGCTTGTCGCCGAAGGCTCGCCGGAGCATCTCATCCAGTTGTCGATCTTTTCCCTGCAACGTCA
>LJUF01000225.1 GCA_001303665.1 Phycisphaerae bacterium SM23_33
AGATGAACCGGCTCGAGGAGCTGGCCCGGGCTGCCCAGGGCGGGGGGGCATGAAGGCCCGGCACCTGAGTATCCTTCGGCAGTTGCTTTCCCAGCCGACGGCCCCGTTCAGGGAGGAGGCGGTGGTCGAGGCCGTGGCCCGCTGGGCCCGCCAGCGGGGCGTTACCATGGGGCGGGACGCCGCCGGAAACGTCCTTCTGGAAGCCGTGAGCGGGTCGCGCGGTTCCCACCCGCACTGGGTGTTCGCCGCCCACATGGACCATCCCGGCTTTGTGGTGCGGCGGCGGCGCGGGCGGGTCGCCTGGGCGGAGTTTCGGGGCAGTGTGGCCAGGCAGTACTTCCCCGGCAGCCGGGTGAGGCTGTTCGGCCCGAAATGCGAAGCCGTCGGCCGCGTCGTCTCGGCGCGAAGGGTCAAGGACAGCCCCTGGCTGCTTTGCCGGCTGGAGTTGGCCGGCGCCGCCGACGTCCCGGCCGGCGCCATTGGAATGTGGGACCTGCCCGCCCTGCAAATCCGCCGGCAGCGCATCCTGAGCCGGGCCTGTGACGACGTGGTCGGCTCGGCCTCGGTGCTGTGCGCGCTGGAAGAGATCCTTTCCCGGAGGCTCGGCGCCCGCGTCACCGGGCTGCTCACCCGGGCGGAGGAGGCCGCGTTCATCGGTTGTCTGGCTGCCTGCCGCGCCGGCGGCATCCCGCGCGGCGCCATGATTGTGGTCATCGAGGCCTCGCGGGCTCAGCCGGTGGCAGGCCTCGGCGACGGCGTGGTCGTCCGGGTGGGAGACAAGCTCCGCAGCTACGACCCGTCGCTGACCGCCCACGTGGCGGCGGTGGCGGCGGCCCTGGCCAAACGCGACCGCCACTTCCGCTTTACCCGCCAGCTCATGCCCGGGGGGACGTGCGAGGCCACCGCCTACGCCATGTTCGGTTACAGGGCCACAGGCCTGTGCCTGCCGCTGGGCCACTATCACAACCAGGGCCCCGGAGGCCGCATTGCCGCCGAGCAGGTCCACGTCAACGACTTCGCCAGCCTGGTCCGGCTGCTGGTGGCCATCGCGGCCGAACGCCGGACCCCGGCCGCCACCGACGCCTTGCTCAGAAGGCGGTTCCGCGAGCTGCTGCGAACGCGGGGCAGGCACCTGTAGCGGCACGTTTGGCCGATTTGGCGTCCGTATGCCCTTCCGGCCGGACCGCTTTCGCCGCGCCACAGTGAAATCGGAAATCGAAAATCGCAAATCGGTCGGTTAGACTTTCCAGCCTGAAGGCGTTCGCCTGGATCGAGGAAGGAACCCGCAATGAAGATCATGGTGGTCGGCAGCGGCGGGCGCGAGCACGCCCTGGCCTGGAAGATTTCTCAGAGCGAGCACTGCGGGAAGCTGTACTGCGCCCCGGGCAACCCCGGTACGGCCGAGCTGGGCGAGAACCTGCCCGTCCAGGCCGAGGATGTCGAGGCTGTGGTGGCCGCGGCCCGGGAAAAGCAGGTAGACATGGTGGTCGTGGGGCCGGAGGACCCGCTGGCGGCCGGCATGACCGATGCCGTTCGCCGGGCGGGGATCATGTGCTTTGGCCCGACGGCGGCGGGGGCCCGGATCGAGGCGGACAAGGCCTACGCGAAGGAGTTGATGCGAAGTGCCGCCATCCCCACGGCCGAGGCGCGCATCTTCAAGGAGTTCAGGCCCGCCAGGGACTACGTGCTCTCCCGCGACCAGGGGGTGGTGGTCAAGGCCGCCGGGCTGGCCAAGGGCAAGGGCGTGTTCGTCTGCCCGGAGCCTCACATGGCCGTCCGGCCGCTGGAGCAGATCATGATCGAAGGGGTGTTCGGCGACGCCGGCCACGCCGTCGTCGTCGAGGAACTGCTCACCGGGCAGGAGGCTTCGATCCTGGCCCTGTGCGACGGCCGCAACATCTACACCCTCGAGGCCAGCCAGGACCACAAGCCCATCGGCGACGGCGACACCGGGCCCAACACCGGCGGCATGGGGGCCTACAGCCCCACCCCCGTCGTGGATGAGGCCATGACCTGCCACGTCGAGCGGGAAATCCTCGTGCCCGTCGTGGACGCCATGCGCCGCAGCTTCGGGCGGTATGAAGGCTGCCTGTACGCCGGGCTCATGATCACCCCCGCCGGGCCCAAGGTCCTGGAGTTCAACTGCCGCTTCGGCGACCCCGAAACCCAGCCCCTCGTCTTGCGCCTCAAAAGCGACCTGGTGGAGGCCATGGTCGCCACCTGCCGCCACCGGCTGGAGGAGGCCACGCTGGAGTGGGACCCGCGCCCGGCCGTGTGCGTGGTGATGGCCGCCGGGGGCTACCCGGGCTCCTACGAGAAGGGCCACGAGATCACCGGCATCGACGCCGCCGAGGGCCTCGGAGACGTGAAGGTCTTCCACGCCGGCACGGCCTGGCGGGACGGCAGGCTCCTCAGCAGCGGCGGGCGGGTGCTGGGCGTCACCGCTTTGGGCGACACCATCGCCGGCGCCCAGAAGCGGGTATACCAGGCCGTCGAAAAAATCCGCTGGAAAGACTGCTACTACCGAAAGGACATCGCCGAAAAGGCCATCAAGGCCTGACCTACAGGGGGCAGGGGCATGGCGGAACCAAAGGCTGGCACCCGAAAGCGAAGGAAGCGCTGGCGGTGGATTGTAAGCATCCTGATCTTGCTGGCCGCCGCAGCGGTGTTCCTTCACTGGCCGGTGCCGGCCAAGTTGACGATTTCCCGGGAAACGACCTTCATCACCGGACCCCTGAACCCCGACGGTACGCCCAATTACGTCGCCGCCCTGGACGCCCTGGCCGCCGAGGGCGTGACCAAGGACAACAACGCCGCCATCCCGCTTCTACAGGCCCTTGGGCCGGCCATGCTGCCGGAGACGACCCGGCAGGAGATCCTGCGACGGCTGGGAAGCCCGCCCCTGCCTGGGCCGGATGATTGCTTCATAACGCTGGAGGCCTGGAACGCGGAGCACCCAGAGTGGCCGGTGGGTGATGAGCTGGACCTCGCGGCCGAGGGCCCTTGGGCCAGCAAGGACATGCCGGGGCTGGCCAAATGGCTGGACGCCAACGCCAAGGCGCTTGATCTGCTCGTAGCCGCAACGGATCGCCCCCGCTACTACGTGCCGCTGGTCTCGGAATCCGATCCGCCCCGGGTACTCGATGTCGTGATGCCGCCGATGGGGCTACTTCAGTGCGCCTCCCGCGCCCTCACCGCCCGGGCCATGCGCCGTCTCCACGAAGGACAGATCCAGGGCGCCTGGTCGGACATCCTGGCGGCTCATCGCTTGGGCAGGTTGCTGTCCCAACGGCCGATCCTCCTCGATAAGGTGGTCGGGGTCGGGTTCGAGCAACGGGCTGCCCGGGCTGCGACCAGGCTGGCTGGCAGCGGCAGGCTCACGGCACCCCAGGCCGAGAGGATGCTCGCGGATCTGGCGGCCTTACCAGTTGCCGGCGACATCGCCGATGGCTTCGGCCGGAGTGAGCGTTTCGTCATGTTGGACAGCTTCGTGGCCATGTCCCAAGGCATGCCGATCGATCAGATGCAGCAGCGCTCGGCTCGGCCCGCCCCATCCGGGAGGTGGCCGAGGATGGATTTTGACGAGATGATGCGGGTGGCCAACCGTGGCTTCGATCGCGTCGTCGCTGCGCACAGAGAGGACACGTTCGCGAAAAGAGAACATGCCTTCGACCAGCTTCAGGAGGAGTTGGACGCCCTGTGCAGGAAGACCCGCACCAGGGGCAGGATCTTGCTACTGAAGCTGGCCGGCTGGCCTTGCCGCAAGAGACTCAGCCGGGAGCTGGCCAACGTCCTGGTGTCGCTGCTCGTCCCTTCCTTATCGCGAGTGTCTCTGCTTCAGGACGCGTGCAGAACGCACGTGAACCTGGAGAACATCGCTTTGGCGATCGCGGCCTACCGGGCCGAGAAGGGCCGCTGGCCGGCCCAGCTGAAGGACCTGTCGCCGGCGTACCTGAAGGAAGTCCCGCCCGACCGCTTCACGGGCAAGCCGTTGATCTACAAGCTCCAGCCCAAGGGGTACGTGCTGTACAGCGTCGGCCCGAACATGGTTGATGACGAAGGGCGCGGCTGGAACGGGGAGACTGTCGGCGACGACATCGCGGTCAGCGTGCCGCCGCCGGTGAGAACTTCTTCCGCAAAGCCGCCCACAAGACCCGCTACCCCTTTTCGTGTTCCCCCGCCGGCTCCGAATTGGCCAGCCCCGCCGGGAGATCCGTAAGGGCCTACACCTCCAATTCCAGCTTCAGCGGCTGGGCGAACATGACGGCCGTGGCGGTTCCCGAGCCGTCGCCGGTCGGCTGGAGGCGGATCACACGGGCGCCCGAAAAGAAATCCTCGTACATGAAGGTGTTGGGCGTCTGGCGCGGGACGCGAAGGTTCAGATGGACGCCCTGGCCGGGCTCCATGGCATGGACGTCGGGCTGGAGCAGGGCCCCGCCGTCGGAAACGTTCGCCGTCTTGACCCGGAATAGCTCGCGGCCGTTCTCGTCAATGACGGTGGTCGGACAGGCGATGTCGAAGCGCCTGTGGACCCGGCGCTCAATGCTCGGTCGCGTCATGGCAGGTCCTCTTCTCCCTGGCCTTTCTCGGAGTCCAGTTGCAGTTCCTTCAACCACGCCTCGGTCTGCTCGGCCGTGAGGCCGTGGCGTTTTTCGGGCGGCTCGGCCGGGCGGGGCTTGCCCGGCCGGTCCATCGCGCGTATCAGCGCGGCGGCGTATTCCTCGCTGGACTGCGTCTTGCAGCGCCGCCGCCGGGCGGCCCGGCGGATCTCGCGGTCGGTGCTGACCACCGTCAGCCGCCGCGGGGCGGTGTTGGCGGCGATGTGCTCGGCAATGATCTCGTCGGCGTTCCGCCGGCCGGAATAGTGCACTTCGATCCGTTCACCTCCTGCCTGCTCGGCCTGCTCCGGCGGCCGGCCGTCGAAGACCACCACCAGCCGTTGCCCTGGCGAGGCGAACCTCTCCAGCAGCCGACCGAGGCCTCCCCGGCCGACGTTAACCCCCGCATGCCGCAGTGCATGCATCAGATTGTTCCCATCGATGAGGACAGGCACGAGCTTATGATATGCTGCGCCCTCGGGTTCCGCAATGGCCATGCATGCCGCCGACGGCCTCAGGGGCTGTACTTGATCTGCCCGCCGACGATGGTGGTAACGGCCTTGCCCTTCAGCTGCCAGCCCTCGTAAGGGCAGTTTCGGCTCTTGGAGCGGAAGTTGGCGGCCCGGACGGTCCAGCGCTTCCTGGGGTCAATGAGGGTGACGTCGGCGACGGCCCCGGGAGTCAGCGTCCCCAATTCGCGCCCGATCGCCCCGGCGGGATTGATGGTCATTCGGGCGATCAGTCCGGGCCAGTCCAGCAGCTTCGTGTCGATGAGCGCCTTGGCGTACAGGCCGACGGCGCACTCCAGCGAGATCATGCCGAAGGGCGCCAGCCCGAACTCCAGCTCCTTCTCCTCCGCTGCCTGCGGAGCGTGGTCGCTGGCCAGGCAGTCGATGGTGCCGTCGGCCACCCCGGCCCGGACCGCATCCACGTCGGCGGCCGAACGCAGCGGCGGGTTGACCTTGTACACCGGATCGAACCCCGCGCAGGCCGCGTCCGTCAGCAGCAGGTGATGCGGCGCCGCCTCGGCCGTGACCGGAAGACCCGCCGCCTTGGCCTGCCGGATGAGCTCGACACTGCCGGCCGAGGAAACGTGCAGCACGTGGTAGCGGGTCCTGGTCCGCTCCACCAGCTCCAGGTCGCGCCGCAGCATGATCTGCTCGCCGGAGGCCGCGATGCCGCTCATGCCCATCCGCACCGCCACCGCCCCGGAGTTGAGGTGCCCCTCGGCCAGGACGGGGTCCTGGCAGTGCTGCATCAGCGTCACCCCCAGCAGGCCGGCGTATTGCAGCGCCCGGTACATCACGGCGGTGGAGGTCACGCCGTCGCCGTCGTCGCTGAAGGCGACGGCCCCGGCCGCC
>LJUF01000226.1 GCA_001303665.1 Phycisphaerae bacterium SM23_33
CAGGAGCGATTCAACGCACGGCCGAGCGGCTTCAGACGGTCTATTTTCGGCCCCTGCTGCATCCGGGAGCACGGTGCAGCCAGATCGGGCTGGGCAGCATCCCGCCACGGGATTCCTTCGACGAGCCGGCGCCTGCCGCAGCGCAGCCAAGGCAGCCGGCAAGGCGAGCCGGAGCAACTCAGCGTGCCCGCAGGCGACCGTTGCGGCGACCGGCCGTGCGCGACAGAATGGGCCGGCGAATCCAGCCGGTGAGGCCCGCATGAACTTTCGCGAGATGAACCTGGCCGTCTTCCAGCGCAAGCCTGTGCCGCACGTGTTCTTCCAGCCGCGGTTCGAGCCATACGTCGCCTGGCAGCGCCGCTTCGGCCGGCTGCCGGCGGAGGTCGCCGGGCTGGACCTGCCGGCGATCTACGACCACGTGGGGGCGTCCATGCGGACGGTGCACTACTACACCGGCCAGCCCGACCCCATCGAACGCTCGTGGGCGCCGGAGGTGAAGGTCAGCCACCGGCGCCAGGGCGACCTGGAGCGGACGCGCTACGACACCCCGCACGGCCCGCTGTTCGCCACCAGCAAGTGGACCGTGGACGAGACGTGGCGGACGGTGGAGTGGCCGGCCAAGACGGCCGACGACCTGCCGGCGTTGCGCTGGCTGCTCCAGCGACAGGTCATCCGCTTCAACGGCGAGAAGTACCGCGTCGGCAAGGCCTACATCGGCGAGCGCGGCGAGGGGCACTTCTGGGTGCCCAAGAGCCCCTACTTCGCCCTGGCCCAGATGTGGTTCAGCCACGCGGACTTCATCTACGCCATGGCCGACCACCCCGCCGAGATGGCCGACCTCATGCGCATCGTCGATGACAGCTACGACGGCCTCTACCAGCAGCTGTGCGCCAGCCGCGACGTCCGCATCCTCAACTTCGGGGAGAACGTGGCCATGGCCTGGCTGTCGCCGCGCTACTACCAGCAGCACGTCGAGCCGTGGTACCACAAGCGGGCCGGCCAGCTCCGCCGCGCCGGCATCTTCACCCACGTGCACATCGACGGCCACTTCCACCCCCTGCTGCCGTACCTGAAGGACATGCCCTTCGACGGCCTGGAGGCCCTGACGCCGACCCCGCAGGGCGACGTCACGCTGGAAGAGATCAAGGAGCACATCGGCGAGAAGATCCTGGTGGACGGTATCCCGGCCGTTCTTTTCCTGGAGCACCATCCGTTCGAGCAACTCCAGCAGTGCGTGCAGCGCGTGGTGGAGCTGTTCCACCCGCGGCTTGTGCTGGGGATCTCCGACGAGCTGCCCGAGGGCGGCGGGCCGGAAGCCTTCCGCCGGCTGAAATGGGTGGCGGGTTGGTGCCGGACGCGAACCTAGAGGAGGCGCAGCGATGACACAGATCGAGATCCAGGGCGGCTGCATGTGCGGGCCGTTCGGTATCGCATCACAGGCCGGCCGGTGAGTTCCACAGTCTGCCATTGCCCGGACTGCCGGCGGGCCTGCGGGGCCCAGGCGGTGGCGTTCGTGACGGTAAGAGAGGACGACTTCCGCTGGGTCAAGGGCGAGCCGGGACGGCTCAGACGGTCGGCAGCAGCACCTTCAGCACGATGTCCGCCCAGAAGTGGGCGAGCATGGCGTGCTCGAGGCCCAGGCGCCAGTAGAGAAAACCGAAGGGGATCCCGGCGAGGAGGTTCAGGACGATCGTCCGGGCAACGACGGCCGCCGTCAGGGGCCAGAGCCTTGCAGCGGCCGGCAGGTGGCCGGCCGCGAACACCAGAGCTGCCAGCACGATGGCCGTCCAGAACACGGCGTGGCCGGGGGCGCGCTTCGCCTTCAGGATAAGCTTCCAAGCGCACCAGACCAGCGCCGTCATGAGGAAAAGCCTGAGGAAAAGCTCCTCCACGATGCCTCCGTAAAACGATGCCAGGAAGCCCTGCCAGCGGGCAAAGCTGAGGGAAACGGGATGGTGGGCGGGAGGCATCAGCGGCGCAAAGAGCCGGGCAGCCCCCGCGATCAGGCCGCCGACGACCAGGCCGGCCAAGGCCGCGACAGCCAAGCTGCGGCCGGGTCGCGGCGGGGCCACCGGGGCGCGATACACGAGGGCCCTGGCCAGGGGGGAGTCCAGACCCAGCGGCGCGCCCGCGCGCAGCCCCAGCCAGCCCAGCAGCACCAGCAAGACCCCAAGCTGCAAGGCCTGGGCGGCGATCAGCAGGGGCATGGGCAGGGGCGCGTCCTGAACGGGCAGCTTCAGGACGGCGGTGGCGTAAGGCATCACCATCGCCGCCGCGATGCCGCCGAGCGCCGCCCAGAAAAGGGCCAGGCGCAGGTGCCTGCCTTGGGCCTTGGATTGCTCAGGACGCGTAGCCATGCGGGTGTGGTTCGTAAGCGACTTTCAGAAGAGTTTGCACAGTGAGAAGACCTCCGGTCAAGGCGCGCGGGTCGCCGAGAACACGAATTACACCAATTAGCACGAATTTCACGAATTATAGCGGACTCTCTTATATTGCGGGCTAATTCACGAAACGTTCGCAAGCCCACCCACCGGGGCCTCCAATGGCCTGCGGGGAGAGGCTGCTGCCGTTTGGGTTTCGATTCGTGTAATTCGTGTAATTCGTGGACTGATCCGTCAGAACTCCCCGCACGGCCCGCCCGCGCAGCGAGAGCCGGGAAGTCGGCCGCCCCGCGGCCGTAGCCGGCAAGCCAGGGGCCCGAGGAATACCTCGACCCGCGATTCGAACCAGCCGGGCGAGAGCCCGCAGACTCGGCCTTGGGCCGGGTAACAGATCCAGAAAGCGCCGCAGCAACGGTTCAAATGATCGCCCGTGGCTGCACGTCAACAGGATCTGCTGCGAACTCGGCGAAAGAAACGAGATCCCTCGCCATCATGGCCGGACTTGCAGCACAGATGGTCCCGTTGTAGGCTCCCGACCGTCATGAGCCCAAGCGACGCGCTGGTGAGCGTTTTGCGCGCAAATCAAGGCATGGCCTCAGACCTGCTCGGCTCGATCGCGGGAGAGCCGATCGCATCGCACGAGGTGGTCGCCGAGGCCGAGCTGACGGGGCACCCCGGGGCACAGGGCGACAAGCTCATCCCAACCTTCTTCTATCGAACGCGTTCCGGCAGGACCGCAGAGATCACTGTGTTCGTGAAGCGCTCTTCGGAACGAGGCCCGTCAGAAGCCCATCACTACGCCTATCTGGCCCGGCATGCGGCCCCGATCCCGCGCATGTACGGCAGCGCCACCGACGCCCAGGGCCGGGAGATTGTCTTCCTCGAGCATCTGGACAAGGTGCTGGCCGAGGAGGATTTTGCAGGCGAGCCGGGCGCGGCCGGCCGCTTCCTGGCCCTCCTGGCACGCTTCAACAGTATTGCGGTTGAACGGCCCTATGCCGAGAAGCTGCATCGTTTCGATCTGGGGGGCATGGTCCTGCAGCAGACACCAACTTTGGAGGAGCTGGCTCACCATGCCCCCAGCGGCCGTCTCGGCAGCCGATGCAAGCAGTTATTCGCCAACACGGAAGCTGTGCTGAATCGCCTTCAACAGAGAGCAGGCGCCCTGGCGCAGGCGGCAGGCAAGATGGAGATGGGGCTGGTCCACGGAGATTACTTTCCGCGGCACGTCGGCTGCCGTTCAGGATCTGATGAGCTGCTGACCTTCGACCTGGCGCACACGCAGTCGGCGGCGAGGTTCTTTGACGTGGCCCCCTTCGTCGGGATGCCGAAAGGCCGCTCGCCGCTCGGCCTGGCAGCAGAGAAGGCAGCCCTGGACTACCTGGCAGCCTACAACGAGATCGCGGCAGCTCGGATCTCAATGGAGCAATTCCTCAAGGAAGCCCGCGACGTGTGGCTGGCCTGGAACCTCCGCCGCCTGGGCTGGTACCTGGGCCCAGCCCTTGGCCGGGCGGGCTCCCGGAACACCGGCAGCGGTGACGAAGCGGCAGCCGAGCAGAAGAGGCGCGATCTGTGCGAGCTGCTTGAGGCAATCCTCGCGGGAAGCTGACTCGCCCGGCGTTCTGAAGGCCCTCAGCTGCGTTCGCACGCGCGGGGACGAATCCGGGGCCGCATTCACCAAAGTTACAGGCCACGGTTCAAGTCAGGGGCGTCTGGCCCGATGAAGGCCGGAGTGGGCTTCCGTAAGTGGCTTATTCATGCGTGGTTGTACGATGCCGGGGCCAATGGATCAGGCCCTCAATAGTCGTCAATCGCATCGCCAGCCGGGAGATGGGCGACATCGCCCCAGGTACCCAGTCGCCATTCGCCTTCGTGAACTTGAAGGACGTTGAGGCTGGCGTTGTAGAGCGAGAACGTGCGCCGGGCCTGGTAGTGCAGGCTGAGGGCGTGCTTGAAGAGGCTTTCCAGGACCCCACCATGGGCGACGAGCACCACTCTCTGCCCGGCGTGCTCTGCGGCGATGCGCGACGCGCACGCGACCACCCGCTCGTGGCGCTGGCGGGCCGTTTCGCCGCCGGGCGGGGCAAAGTCCCGACCTCGCCAGTAGGCTTCGTGCAGATCGGGGTAGCGCTGCTCGATCTGCTCCCATGTCAGCCCCTCGAAGAGTCCGAAGCTCCGCTCGCGCAGCCCCGGCTCCGGGATCACTTTGTGGCCCGTGCGTCTGCCGATGGCCTCAGCCGTCTGCATTGCTCGTTTGAGGTCGCTGCTGATCAAGGCGGCGAAGCTCTCCCTTGCCACGCGCTCGGCCAGCATCTCCGCCTGCGCCACCCCTTTCGGCGATAGGTCCGGATCCTTCTGGCCCTGCAACCGGGCCTGGCGATTCCAGACCGTTTCGCCATGCCGAATGACGATCAGCTCAGCGGGTCCGTTGTCGGCCATCCGTTACGGCTCCTGTCTGTCGGCGTCCTACTTCCACTCGGCGGCCGGCAATCCCCGTCGTCGAAGCTCCACGTTGAGCTCCGCCAGGTGATGCTGGAGGTGACGCAGCAGGTACAGCGCTTGTCCCAGGGCGCAATTACCCGTCCAGGGGAAGGTGGGCGGGCTGGCCAGCAGTTCGGCGTCTCCCTCCGTCCGCAGCCACTCGAGCGTCTCGGCCTCCATGGTATCCAAATGCCCCAGCATCGCTTCTGTATCCGGCAGCTCGTAAGGCTGGGCCGCTTCCCAGTTCAGGCCGAAGCGTCGTCGCTCGGAGGTGAATTGGTCGGCCGGCCAAGGCCAGGTGTAGCGCTCGGCCGACACGAGGATGTGGTAGCCGATGCGCGCGGGCAGCATCCGAGGCTCCTGGCTTGTGCGCCAACCTTCCTCCGGGAAGTTCTGAACGGCCTGGCGAACCATGCCCCAGGTGCGCCTGAAGTGATCCGCCAGAGCCTCCGTAACCGTGGTCTCGCTCACGGTGTCTGCTCTCCTCTCCGGCAAGGACGCTGCACCCCTTGTCGGAGCTGATTATACGTACGAGGAAGGCCGGTTCAACGACCGTTTCAAGTGGCACAATGCGGGGGCTGGGCCGCGCACACCAGCAGGCGCCAAGCACTCCGAGATGCCTGTCAGGCACGTCTTCACAGCCCGTCCGGCCGCGTCGCGGCGGCCTTCAACTACCTGAGCAGATGGATGTTCCCGATCCGGACGCGCCGCAGGCCGGCGTCCTCGGCGGCGGCCAGGCAGGCGGTCGCTTCCTGGCGCGAGGTTACGGGCAGGTCGGTCATGGCGAAGCAGGGGTGAAAGGCCAGCAGGGCGTAGGGGATGTCGGGGTTCAGGTCAGCGTTGAATCGGGCGATCCGGCCGACCTGGCCGGCGTCCACGTAGCCGGGCACCATCAGCGTGGAAGCCACCAGCAGCGGCGGGTCCGGCCGGCGGCCGATCCAGCCGGTGAGGTGTTGAAAGTTCTTCAGCGTGCGGCGATTGGACGCGCCGCACAGGGCCCGGTGCAGTGGCTCGTCCCAGGCCTTCAGGTCGAACTTGATGCAGCCGCCGCTTTCCAGGGAAAGCTCGGCCATCTGCCGCAGCGCCGGCCG
>LJUF01000227.1 GCA_001303665.1 Phycisphaerae bacterium SM23_33
ACGAACCTGCCACGATTGCCCCCGCCGGAGGGGGTGAATTTCCGATCACGGGTCACGATGCGTACGCGCGGCGTACGGTTTTTTCCGCTTCGTCTGCTTATGTTGTCTGCACTTGGGCGTGATGGCCTTGCGCTGACGGCTCCCCGCGGGTCGGCGGGGCGGGAGCTGCGGCCTGCGGGTCTCGACATGGGCGGCCCTCGCCGGTACACTCTGGCCTCCGCCGGCGGCGCAGAGGAGTTCTCATGGACCTGGAAGCGTATATTCGCGACGTCCCGGACTTCCCGAAGAAAGGCATCATCTTCAAGGACATCACGCCGCTTCTGGCCGACGCGGCGGCGCTGGAGGAGGCGGTTCGCCGGCTGGGTCGACCGTATGAGGGCAAGGGCGTGCAGGTGGTGACCGGCATCGAGAGCCGCGGGTTCATCTTCGGCGGGGCGGTGGCGCGGCGACTGCGGGCCGGCTTCGTGCCGCTGCGGAAGCCGGGAAAGCTGCCCTATAAGACCGTCAAAAAAGAGTACGCCCTCGAGTACGGCACGGACGCGGTGGAGATCCACGCCGACGCCATCTCGCCCGGGCAGAAGGTGCTCATGCTGGACGACCTGCTGGCCACCGGCGGGACGATGGCGGCGGCCTGCGAGCTGGTGGAGGGCCTGGGCGGTCGGATCGTGGGCGTGGCCTTCCTCATCGAGCTGTGCTTCCTGAAGGGGCGCCAGAAGCTGCCCGGCTACGACATCCACACCTTGATCCGCGTGCCGTGACCGGCGGCCGGGGTGGCCGTCGCTACGGCGGGCCCTTGGGGGCGCTAATCGCCTTGGAGTCTGCCAGCAGCTTCTTGAACCACGCTTCGCCACGTATGAACATCGCGTGCCCGTCGGCGAAGCCTACGTTGATGCCATCTCCCCAGACGTCGTAGGCCTCGTAAAGCACGACCGTCTCGCTCGGCCGGCTGATCTGGCTGAGCGGCGGGGGCTGGATGTAAACGAGCCCGACCTCGCGAGCCGGCTGGGTGGCGGTGGCAGGCAGCGGGAAGCGCAGGTACGAGGCCGGGATCATCTTGGCACCGACCAGGGCCTCCAGGTTGGGAGGGAAATTGCCCTTGTGCTGATTGGCGTAGGCGTGGGCGGTCGCCAGGATGTGGCCGATCCTGCGCAGGCGGTTGACCCTAATGGCCCGCGCTCTGGCAGCGCGGAGCGGCGGTCCCAGGAGGTCGGAGATCACCGCGTCGAGCTGTTTGTCGTCCAGCGCCAGGGTGAGATGATCTCCGCTGACGGCCGGGGTGAGCGCCGCCGTCAGCTTCTGGATTTCCGGCAGGTGCTTTCGCACGGCGTCGCTTTTGGCCAGGGCCGCGTACATGCCTTCCAGCGTCGCACTGAATGCCTTGGCCGAGGCGGCGTCCTGCGATTGAATCACCACCCGCAGGGACAGTTTCGGGCGGGTGTCCAGGCCGACGGCGGCCCACATGACGCCGCGGGTGAGTGCCGTGCTCGGCCCGCCGCCGAGGGCGACCGGCAGCGTGGGCCTCAGCTCTTCGATGACCCGTCGCGTGTCGGCGGTGGGAAGCAGCAGGACCTGGACCGCAGCGTCGCCAGCGGCGGCGAAGGCCGCGCCCAGCTCGGGCCGCGGGACGGGGGCGGCCTGGCGGATGCGCTCCAGTTGGGCCCGGCTGCCGCCGACCATCGCGCCGTGCATCTGGGCCGTGGCGTGGACGATGGAGGACAGAGGCGATCCGGCCAAACGCTGCCGGCCAGGCTGCCAGCTGGCGGGCCCGTCCGCCCGGCCGCTGGCCAGCAGTCCGGCGATGGCCCGGGCGTTGGCGCCATCGGCAAGCGGGACGAAGGCGAACGGGGGATCGTCGGGCAGGTCGGTGAGGTCCATGGAGAGGTACAGTTCGTCGGCCCCGGCCTTGACCAGTCCGGCCAGCCACGCCGACACGAGCTGCTTCTCCTTGGTTAATTCTTCGAAATCGGCGTCCATCGCCTGGCCGCCGATCCTGGCGATCGGGGCCCAGAGCGCGTCTACGTCGAGGCGATCGAGGTCCAGGCGGATGAGGGCGACCGTCTGGTCGTCGATGAACGCGGCGGCCTTGGCCCTGGCGGCGGGCTGGGGGTTTTCCGCGCCCCAGGTCGGCGCGGCGGCCAACGCGAGGCTCAAGATTAGTGGCACGGTTCTGGACATTGGATATCTCCTGTGGCTGCGAGTCCTATTTGGTCAATGTCAGTTCGTACCGCAGTTCGTCGTCGGGTGACCCGCCCGGCGGGGCCGGGGCCTCAAGCATGACGGTGTCGCCGACGACCTTGTAGCCGAAGCCCTTGCCGGTTATCGGGTCGGCCGGGATGGGCACCAGTTGAATCTCGCTCAGCTCGGCCGGGGGCTGGCCGCCGTGGGCGGCGGCGTGCATCCGCACCGCCTCGATGCAGCGCAGCGCGGCGATCTTTCGGTCGAGCTTGGTCGTCAGGAAATACGCTCGCGACAGGGAAGGCAGCAGGGCCAGGAACGGGTTGCCTTTGTGCCGTTTGGTGGCCTCCTGGAGGACCACGGCGGAGCGCTCCATTCCGTCCCCGGCTTGCCAATAGGGCACGTTGAACCACTTGAAGATCTCATCCCGGTTCTGCTCATAGACGTCCAGGCAATACGCGCCGATGACCTGCTGGACGGGCATGGCCTCGACCTCGGCGGGCTTGCTGCCTTGGGCGATGAGGAACCGCTTGGCCCGGGGATACATGTACACGCTGACAGCCAGGTTTCTCAGGTCTGCCTCAGCCGGGGGGGCCTCCTCTGCCATCAGCTGCCACAGTCCGTTCATGACGGCTTGCCACTGCTGGGGCGTGAGCCCGGCCGGGCCGGGTTTGCGGAGCTGCGAAAAGTGCAGGTACAGGGTGGAGCGCTCGCACTCCATGGAGTCGCGGAGGCTCACGAACGGTCGCGGCAGCCCGGTCAGGGCCCAGTACAGGTTGGGCGAGCCCGGGGCCTGGATGAGGGTGTCGACCTGCTCCAGCAGCACCGAGGCGATCGCCGTCCCCACCAGCGAGTGGATGAGCGTGGGGCCTGCGGCGAAGTGCCTGGCCATCGCCAACCCCGTCTGGAGTTCGTGGACGGCCTTGTCGCAGCGGCCGTCTGCGGTGTGCAGCCGGGCCTTCAGGCACAGCACCCTGGCCAGGGTCCGGTACTTGCTCATCGCCGGGATGATCAGCCGGTAGCCTTCGCTGCGGATGGGCAGGTCCCAGAGGCAGCGCTCGCGGCGGGCGGCCAGCTCGACCTGGCGCAACGCGGAGGAGTAGTGGTCAGTGGCGGAACGGATCTGCTCGCGTGGCAGCTTCTCCAGCGGCGTGCGGAGCCACTCGGAGATCTTCACCTCCCATTCGTGGGCCGCTTTGCCTGACGGGACATGCTGCTCCGCCAAGTAGTAGAGCTGGGCGGCGTTGCCGGGGGTCTGGTCCAGATACTCCGGCAGCAGTAGCCACGTGAGTGCCGGCCGGGGCTCGGCCGCGGGCGCGGCCTTGAGCCGGATGACCTCCGGCTGCGGCTCGGCCGGTTTCGTCTCAGCGAGAGAGCCTAACACCGCCTGGGCCGCGGCGGCGCCGGTGGCCCCCAGAATCGCCAATAGGATCGTGGTGGCATGTCTCATAGCTGTTCTCCACGCAGAAGGTCATTGAGGCGGAGCAGCGGAAACCTGGTCCGATCAGGGATGCCGGGCTGGGCGGCTGGACCTCGGGGCGCGGGCAGGGCGTCCAGCCCCTTGGCCAGCACCTCGTCCCGGAGCTTCAGGTAATAGGGCTCTCCCCGCCAGCGGCCCGGCTCCGGCGTGGCAATCGGTGCGGCCGGGGCCTCTGCGGGCACCGCTGGCGGCCGAGCAACCGTAACGTAAACCACCCGCTCGACCTCGCGCGGCGCCGGCCGGGCGTACAAAGCGGCGCTCAGTGCCGCCGCCAGTGCCACGGCCAGCGCCCCCGCCGCGCACTGCCAGAGACGGCTGCGTCGCCGCGCCGAGGTGCGGCCGGCCAGGAACATCAGCCGGTCGCGGTCGATCTTCGCGCTCGCCGGCCGCAGGGCCGCCAGGGCCTGCTCCAGTTCCCGCTCCGCCGGGCCTAATCGCTCTTGGTCTTGCATGATTCTCCCATCCTCTGTCGTATCTGCGCCAACCCCGCGCGGTAGCGGCTGAACAGCGTCGAGACCGGCTCGCCCAGGACCTCACTGATCTCTTGCAGCGTCATGCCGCCCCAGATCCGCAGCAGGATGACCTCGCGCTGTTCTTCGGGCAGCCCCGTCACCGCGGCCTGGACCAACTTTGCGTCCATCAGATCGTCCGGGCGGGCCTCAAACCAGTCGTGCCCTTCCGCGGCCAGGCGATGCTGCTGTTTCCGGCGCCGCCGCTGCCGGCGCAGCTCGTTCAGGGCTGCGTTCCGCACCGACCGGAACAGCCAGGCCTCGACACTGGCAGGCCTCCGCCGCTGCCGCATCAGGCGCACAAAGACGTCCTGCACGACGTCCTCGGCGGCGGCTGGCCCCAGCCATTGCCGGGCATACAGCAGCAGCGCCGGCCCGCAGGCGTCGAACCATTCACCCAGTTGTGCCGCGCCGATGGGCCCCATCGGATCACTTTCAACCTATAGACACCCGAGTGCAGGGGATTTCCGAAAGGAAATTCCCGCTGCGATGATTTTCTTGACTCGCACCGGTAGCATAGCACAATTGCCACGCGGCGCGGTTTCCAGGGCGCTGCCTTGTCGCGACATTCTTGTACAGTGCTGAGGTGGTTGACGGAGCGGCGGGAATTGACAGGAAAGGAAGCCGATCCATGGGTCAACAGAAGAGCTATCTGGTTCGCCGGGCGACGGGGCCGGTCAGGCTGGCGTGCGAGGACCCCTGCTGGGTCCAGGCCGACAGGCTCTCGATCAGCGAGTTCCCCTGGTATGAGTCCGGGCAGAAGCAGGGCACCGACGTGGCGCTGCTGTACGACGACGAGGCGATTTACGCCCTGTTCGTGTGCGAGGACCGGCACATCCACGCGGTGGAGACGCGGCCGAACGGCAACGTGTACCTGGACAGTTGCGTGGAGCTCTTCGCGGCCCCGGCCCCGGACCGCGACGGCGGCTATTTCAATTTCGAGGCCAACTGCTGCGGGACGGTCCACCTGGGCTTCGGCCCCGGGCGCCAGGGGCGTCGGCTGGCGCCTGAGTCCGTACTCGACCGGATTCGCGTGAAAACGTGCTTTCCGTTGCCGACGAAGCGGGAATCGGACGCCGACGACGGCTGGTGGCTGGCGGCAGCCATACCCTTCGCGGCCGTGGCCGAACTGGCGGACTTCCCGGTGGCGGCGGGCCCGGAAGGCGTCTGGCGGGCCAATCTGTATCGCTGCGGCGGCAAGACCGACCCGCAGTACGCCTGCTGGAACCCGATACAATGGGAAAAGCCGGACTACCATCGCCCGGAATTCTTCGGCACACTGGCGTTCGAGTAAGAAGCACTCGACGGGAATACGCCGCACAGACGGCTGTATGACAGGGCGCTTTCCCTTATCTGTCACCGGTTGAGCCATGGGTCGGACCGTCAAAACCCGATTCGCCCCCTCACCCACAGGGCACTTGCACGTGGGGGGCGCGCGCACGGCGCTGTTCAATTGGCTCTACGCCAGGAAAGTCGGCGGGGCGTTCCTGCTGCGAATCGAGGACACCGACCGGGCCCGGCACGTGGAAGGGGCGGTGGAAAAGATCGTCGCCGACCTGAGCTGGCTGGGCATCGACTGGGACGAGGGCTACCGCGTCGGCGGGCCCAACGAGCCCTACGAGCAGTCCAAGCGGCTGGACATCTATAGCGAATACGTCCGCCGGCTGCTCGAAGCCGAGCGGGCGTATTACGCCTTCGAGACGCCCGCGGAACTGGAGATGGTTCGCAAGCAGGCCGAGGCGGATAAGCGACAGGTCCGCTACCCGCGCCCGGCCGCGACGCCGACCGA
>LJUF01000228.1 GCA_001303665.1 Phycisphaerae bacterium SM23_33
CGCCACCACGACCTTGCTGGGACGCAGCGTCCTGCCTTTGAGGCGGTAGCCCTTTTGCGCCTCCGTGATGACCGTTTGGGGCGGGTGGTCGGCTGTCGGCTGCTGCATGAGGGCCGAGTGCAGGTCGGGGTCGAAGGGCCTGCCCGCGGCGTCGATGACCGTCAGCCCGAACCGGCCGAGGGCGGCCAGCGCGTTGTCGTGCACCAGCTGCATTCCCCTCAGCAGGGGGTCGTCGGCGTCGTGGTTGGCGCGGCCGGCCTCCAAGGCGCGCTCCATGTCGTCCAGGATGGTCAGCACCGCCTTCATCAGCTCCTCCTGGGCGTATTCCCGCGCCTGGGCGAGGTCGCGCTGGACGCGCTTCTGGTAATTCTGGTAGTCGGCGGAGACGCGCTCCAGCCTGGCCAGCAGTTCGTCGCGCTGGGCCTGGAGGTCCTGGGTCTGTTGCTCGGGCTGGGCCAGGCCCTGGGTCTCCGCCGGGGCGGCCGTTGCGCCCTGGGGGTCGGCGTCGGTCTGGGCCGTCGGCCCCTGGTCGGTCTTGCCTTTGCTCTTCTTCCTGCTCATGGTACGTCCCCTGCCCTTGGGGCCCGGGGGCCTGGAGGGCTGCCGGCACGAGGCGAAGGCCTCGGCCGGACGCACTACTTGCTAGCGAAGTACTCCTTGAGTTTCTCAAAGAAGCTCTTGCGCTGCGGGGAGACGTTCGTCTCTTCGGTCTGGGCATAGGCCGACAGCAGCTCCCGCTGTTTCTGCGTGAGCTTTTTGGGGATCTCCACGAACAGCTGCACGTGGAGGTCTCCCCGGCGGCCGGTACGCGGCGAGGGCAGCCCCCGCCGCGAAAGCGTCACGATGTCGGCGTTCTGCGTGCCCGGGGGGATCTTGATCTCTTCCATGCCGGACAGGGTGGGCACCTGGATTCTTGCGCCGAGGGCGGCCTGTGCGAAGCCGATGGGCACCTGGCAGACCAGGTCGTTTCCGTGTCGGCTGAGCAGCGGGTGCGGGCCCACGCGCACGTAGCAGTGCAGGTCGCCGCGGCTGGTGCCGGCTTGGCCCGGCTCGCCCTCGCCCCGCATGCGGACCACCTGCCCGTCGTGGACGCCGGGGGGGATGTGCACGGTGAGGACGCGCTTCTTCTTCCTCCGCCCGCTGCCGCGGCAGTCCTTGCACGGATCGTCCACCAGGCTGCCCTTGCCCTGGCATCGCGGGCACGTGACGATCCGCACGCTCAGGCCGAGCAGGCTCTCCACCTGCTGCTGCACCTGCCCGTGCCCGCCGCAGGTGCCGCACCGCTTGGGGCTGCTGCCCGGCTTGGCGCCGCTGCCGGCGCAGGTGTCGCACAGGTCCATCCGCTCGAACTCCAGCGTCTGGTCCACGCCGGTGGCCACCTGCTCCAGCGTCAGCTCCACTTCCGTCTCGAGGTCGTAGCCGCGCTCCGCCGCCGCCGTCCGCCGGCGTCCGCCGAATCCCATCCCCCCGAAGATGTCCTCGAACATGGAGAAGATGTCGCCGAAGCCCATGCTCGAGTAGTCGTGGACGCCCACCCCGCGGAGGCCCTCGTGCCCGAACCGGTCGTAGCGCTGGCGCTTGACGTTGTCGGAAAGGACCTCGTACGCTTCGGCAAGCTCCTTGAATTTGGCCTCGCCCTCGGCCTTGTCGCCCTTGTAGCTGTCGGGGTGGTACTTCAGTGCCAGCTTGCGGTAGGCCCGCTTGATCTCGTCCGGGCTGGCGCCGCGGGCGACGCCGAGGACTTCGTAATAGTCACGCTTCCTGGCCATGAGACACGGCCGATCTCCAATTCCCCATTGCCAATTGAACACAAGCCGGACATGCGCGTGCGCTGCGGCTATTGTGCCATCGGCGTTTTCCCGCCGCGGCTGTACGCTCGTACGCAACGTTCGGCAACATGACGGAGGGGCGCGTCGGACCGCTGCCGAGGCGCCCCTCCGTCCACTGGCAATGCGCGTCTCAATTGGAAATTGGCAATCGGGAACTGGAGATCATCTGACCGCCCCGGCCGGCTCTTGCTCTTCCTTCTTCTGGTCGTACTCGGTGACCATCAGGTCGGTGGTCAGCAGCAGGCCGGCCACGGAGGCGGCGTTCTGGAGGGCGGTGCGGGAGACCTTGGCCGGGTCGATGATGCCGGCCTTCATCATGTCCACGAACTGGCCGGTGGAGGCGTCGTAGCCGATCTTGCCGCCCTTCTCAAGGATGTCGGCCACGACCACGCACCCGTCCTCGCCGCTGTTCTCGACGATCTGTTCGGCGGGCGTGGCCAGGGCCTTGGCCACAATGTCCACGCCGATCTTCTCGTCGCCGCGGGCCTTGTCGCGGACCTTCTCGACGGCCTGGATGGCGTGGAGGAAGACCACCCCGCCGCCGGGGACGATGCCCTCCTCGCTGGCCGCCCGCGTGGCGTGCACGGCATCGTCGATGAGGTCCTTCCTTTCCTTCATTTCGGCCTCGCTGGCCGCCCCGGCGTTGATCACCGCCACCCCGCCGGTCAGCTTGGCCAGCCGCTCCTGGAGCTTCTCGCGGTCGTAGTCGCTGGTGGTCTTGTCGATCTGGTTGCGGATCGTCTCGATGCGGGCGGCGATGGCCTTCTTCTTGCCGGCGCCCTCGATGAGGGTGGTGTCGTCCTTGGTGACCACGACGCGCTTGGCCGTGCCCAGCATGGTCATCTCGACGTTCTCGAGCTTGACGCCCAGGTCCTCGCTGATCATCTGGGCGCCGGTCAGCGTGGCGATGTCGCCGAGGATGGCCTTTCGGCGGTCCCCGAAGGCCGGGGCCTTCACCGCGCAGGCCCGCATCACGCCGCGAAGCTTGTTGATGACCAGGGCGGCCAGGGCCTCGCCCTCGACGTCCTCGGCCACGATCAGCAGGGGCTCTGCGGCCGTGGCCACCTTCTCCAACAGCGGGATCATGTCCCGGATGCTGGAGAGCTTCTTCTCGTGGACCAGGATGAGCGGGTCTTCCAGGACGCACTCCAGGGTGTTCGGGTCGGTCATGAAGTAGGCCGAGATGTACCCCTTGTCGAACTGCATGCCCTCGACGATCTCCAGCTCGTTGGTCAGGCCTTTGCCTTCCTCGACGGTGATCACGCCTTCGGTGCCCACCTTGTCGAAGGCCTCGGCGATGAGCTGGCCGATGTCCTTCTCCCAGTTGCACGCGACGGTGGCGACGTTCCGCAGGTCGTCGTTGCTCTTGACGGGGCGGGCCTCCTGGGCGATCGAGGCCACCGCCGCCTCGACGGCCATGTCGATCCCGCGCTTGACCGCCATCGGATTCGCCCCGGCGATGACATTCTTGAGGCCCTCTTTCATGATGGCCTCGGCGAGCACGACGGCCGTCGTCGTGCCGTCGCCGGCTACGTCCGCCGTCTTCGAGGCAACCTGATTGGCCATCTTCGCGCCCATGTTCTCAAACGGGTTGGGCAGGTCGATCTCCTTCGAGACCGTCACGCCGTCCTTGGTGACCTTCGGGGAGCCGTAGGATTTCTGAAGCAGCACGTTCCGCCCGGTCGGCCCGAGGGTGACCTTTACGGCGGCCGCCAGCTTCGATACCCCCTCCAGCATCGCCGCCCGGGCGTCCGTCTCGTACAGCATCTGTTTTGCCGCCATCGCTTCGCTCCTTGTCTCTTGCCAGCCGCAGGGGCTGCGGCGCCCGGTTACTTCTCAATGATCGCCAGGACGTCCGATTCCTTCATCAGGACGTACTCCTCGCCATCGATCTTGACCTCCGTGCCGGAGTACCTGCCGTAGAAGACCTCGTCGCCCTTCTTGAGGCTCATCTGGCCGCGCTTGCCGCTGTCCAGCAGCTTGCCCGGGCCCACGGCCATCACCTTGCCCCGCTGGGGCTTCTCCTGGGCCGTGTCCGGTAGAACGATCCCGCCGGGGGTCTTGTCCTCGGCCTGGGACTGCTTGATCAACACCCTGTCGTCCAACGGTTTCACTGCCATCGTGATAGCTCCTTCATCTTCGAGCGTCTCGTCGTTCTGCCTGGTCTGGTCGGGCCCATCGGGCATGCTGGGTCCGTACTCGCCCATGTCGTGGGGCCCTGCTGCCCGGCCCTTTCTCTTCGCTGCTTCTCAAGGGGAAATCGGAAATCGGGGCTCCGATTCCGGCCATCGGCCGCGCTGCGCCTCTGTGGCCACGGCGAAACTCGCCTGCTGGAAGCAGCGCTAGTACTCGCCCATGTCCTCGGGGCCCATCCCGCCGGGGCCGTGCGGGCCGGGGCCCTCTTCCTCTTCCTTGGGGGCCTCGGTGACGGTCGCGTCGCAGGTCAGCAGGACGGTGGCCACCGACGCGCCGTTCTGAAGGGCGCAGCGGGTAACCTTGGCCGGGTCGATCACGCCGGCCGCCACGAGATCCTCATAGACCATCTTCTCGGCGTTGAAACCGAAATTGCCCTTTCCCTGGGTAACCTTTCGGGCGACCACCGCGGCGATCTGGCCGGCGTTGGCCACGATCTGCTTGAGCGGCTCGGACAGGGCCTTGCGAACGATGGCCAAGCCGGTGGCCTCGTCGCCCCTGGCCTTGATGTCGTCCAGGGCCTTGGCCGCCCGGATCAGCGCCACCCCCCCGCCGGGCAGCACGCCTTCCTCGATGGCCGCCCGCGTGGCGTGCAGGGCGTCCTCGATGCGGGCCTTCCGCTCCTTCATCTCCGACTCGGTCGCGGCGCCCACGTTGATCTGCGCCACGCCGCCGGCGAGCTTGGCCAGACGCTCCTGGAGCTTCTCCTTGTCGTAGTCGCTGGTGGTAACGTCGATCTCCTTGCGGATCTGCTCGATCCGGGCCTGGATCTCGGCGGTCGAGCCGGCGCCCTCGATGATCGTGGTGTTGTCGTTGTCCACGGTGACTTTCTTGGCCGTGCCCAGGTCCGCCAGCGAGATGTGCTCCAGGTCGATCCCCAGGTCCTTGGTGAACACCTTGGCCCCGGTGAGGATGCCGATGTCCTGCATCATGGCCTTGCGGCGATCGCCGTAGCCGGGGGCCTTGACCGCACAAACGCCCAGGATGCCCCGCAGCTTGTTGACCACCAGCGTGGCCAGGGCCTCGCCCTCGATGTCCTCGGCGATGATCAGCATCGGGCGCTTGGCCTGCGAGACCTTCTCCAGCAGCGGCACGAGCTTGGTCACGTTGGAGATCTTCTCCTCGTGGATCAGCACCAGGGGCTTCTCCAGGACGCACTCCATGTCCTCGGGATCGGTCACGAAGTGAGGCGAGAGGTAGCCCCGATCGAACTGCATTCCCTCGACGACGTCCACGGTGGTCTCAATGCCCTTGCCTTCCTCGACGGTGATGACGCCGTCGCGCCCGACCTTGCTCATGGCCTCGGCCAACATCTTGCCGATGCTCATGTCGTTGTTGGCGCTGACGGCGGCCACCTTGGGGATGTCGTCGTCGGTGACGGGCTGGGCGAGGTTGGCCAGCTCCTTGACGACGGCGTCCACGGCCTTTCGGATGCCGCGGGCCAGGGCCATGGCATCGGCGCCGGCGGCCAGGTTGCGGTAGCCTTCTCGGAAGATGGCCTCGGCCAGGACCGTCGCGGTGGTCGTGCCGTCGCCGGCGGCGTCGGAGGTCTTGCTTGCCGCTTCCTTGACCAGCTGCGCCCCCAGGTTCTCGCTCTTGTCGTGCAGCTCGATCTCCTCCGCGACGGTCACGCCGTCCTTGGTGATGGTCGGCGCCCCCCAGCCCTTGTCCAGCAAGGCGCTGCGCCCACGCGGGCCGAGCGTGCTCTTCACCGCCCGTGCCATCTTCTCCACACCCGTCAACAGCGCCTCGCGGGCATCGCTGTCGAATATCAGCTGCTTGGCCGCCATAGGAAGATTCTCCTTTCGCTTTCCGAAGGAATCTTGACGGTAAACCGTTTTGGCGAAAAGACTTCGTGTCGAATCGGCCGCTGGCCCAGCCCCGGAAGCGTCCGGGCGACGGCGCACGTGCCACGCGGTACTCCTTTGCA
>LJUF01000229.1 GCA_001303665.1 Phycisphaerae bacterium SM23_33
CGCCCGCCGCTGCCAGCAGGACGTCGAGTACCTGAACCTGTTGGCCGGCTGTGAGGGTTGGGACCGCCAGCGGGTCCGCCGGGCCCTCGCCGCCTACAGCGACGACCCCGAAGCCCCCCTGCTGATGTACGGCAAGCTGTCGCTGGACAAGCTGGACGAGCTTCGCCGCCGGCTCGCCGCCACCATCGTGACCCAGAAGAAGTAATCTGCATCCGCCAGCCTGGACCCAGAAGCCCACGACGGCGCCGCCGCTCCCTGGCGGTTTCAGGGGTCATAGCACGGCCCACTCGCCGACGGTGATGGCTTCGGGTGAGAATTCCCACGGGATCGCCGTGTCCAGCTCGGTTTGGGCCGCGATCTCTTCCGCGTTGCGGCGGTCATGGACCTGGGCTGCGACGAACCTGGTGTCCTTGGGGTGGAAGGCGACGGCGTGGCCGCGCCAGGCCGGCCAGAAACCCCTCGCGGACTTGAACTCTACGCGGTGAACGCGCAAGCGGACGTCGTCATAGTCGCACTCAACCTCCTGTCGGCCGCGGACGCTCCGCTGGCAGAAGCTGGCCTTGCCGCCGGCTGGGTCCAGGACCATCCGTTGCCATTGCAGCAAACACGTGATAGCCCACGCGGCCATGGCCAGGCCACAGAGGAGAAGCGCCCAGAGCAGCAGGGTTATCGGCCCCTCCCAAGCCGGCCCGGTATCCCAGAGGACAAGCCCGGCTGGGCCGGCGATGCCCAAGCTGAGCAGCAATTGGTACAGGCCCAGCGCCACGCTGTTGTTGCGGTAGATCAACCGGCCCTGCGCGTCGCGATGCGGCCTGACTCGGAATGACCCGCTGCCCCGTGGCATGAAAACTCCCTGCCCGACCGGAGCCCGACTTGGGGCGAGCCCGGCCGGTGCAGGCCATAGTAGCTACGCCCCCGCCGCTGGCAACTTCGCCCGCCGGGCGCGAGAGGCCGGGAGTTTCGGGTTGGCAATTGGCGATTGACAATCAATAGTGTTCGGGATTTCCGGTTTTACAGGCCCGACCTTGTAGCAATGGTGGGCATCGCTGAGAGTCCGAAGCGAGTTTAGAATCTGCGTGATTCCGTGCGCGCAGCATCAACGGCGGACACCGCCTCGACAGACGCAGAACCCGCAACCCTACTTTTGCTCTTTCAAACGCTGGATATGGGCGACCAGTTCCTCGTCTCGAACCCATCCCTGCAGGTGCAGGCAGATGACCCGAAACGTCGATTTCCTGGGTTTGCGTCCCGTCCAAAGGCTCACCAACATCGAGGCCAGCAAGGCCACGTACACCTGCAGCGTCAGCCCTGTGGGGCTGAGGCTGAGCCAGTTCCGGCAGCCCAAAATGCACTTGAACCACCGAAAAAACAGTTCCACCTGCCAGCGGTAGCGATACAGAAGCCCGACCAACTCCGCCGACAGATCCGTATTGGTCAGCAGAATAACCTCTTGGCCTTCTGGGTTCCGGATCACCAGCCGCCGAACGGGGGCCGTCAGCTTGCCCTCGGTGAAGGCCGAGCCCATTCGCACCCCCTGGTCGCAGACCACCCCCACCTCCCGGTCGGCCTGGCTCAACGGCCGATCTTCCACGACTTCGTAGCTGGAGTTGTCTTTCAGCCGGGCGATGAAGAAGGACTCGGCCTCGTGGATGGCCTGATACAGGCCGTAATCGAGGTAGCCGCGGTCGATGAGGTACAACTTGCCGCTTTGCAGCAGCTTCCGCAACGACTTCTTCTCGCTGCCCAGAGCACGAGTGATCTCCGCGGCGCTGGGAATGTCTCGTTCGATGTCGTAGTGAAGGTGCAGCCGCACGCCGCGTTTGCCGCTCTTCTTGCGAAATGTCGCCCACACCATCTTCGGCAAACATCGCAGGAACGAACCGTCCACGGCGGTGGGAACCCCCGGCAAGTCGTCCCGTGTTCTGTCCTTCGGCAGCCTCTGCACCTCCCGCCCAAGCTGCTGCAGGATCGGTTCCAGGTAGGTGGGGTCGAAGACCTTGGAAGCCGACTCGCTCATCGAACCCAGCGAAGTGTGTTTGACACCCACGACCTCCTGGATGTCGTGAAAGTCGGTGGCCTGCTGCAGGGCCCGCAGGCTGTCGAGGATGGGATTGAAAAAGTGTAGCAGCAGCAACCACACCCAGTGATCCATGCAGAACTTGCGGTTGCCGTGGACGGGCAGGTCGGCAAGCGGCTGCAACAACTGCTGGAAGCTGCGAAGGTACTTCAAACCGCGCAGCTGCTCGGGCCGCGCCCGCACCTTGGGCTTGCTTGCCATAAGTATATACAAACAGGCCTGTTAGGAAAGCGCAAGTGTTTTCTGGGCCGAATATCACTTTTTTTCACCGTCCCTGCTGTGGCCTTGGACAGCTGGAAAGGGTGTAATCCCAAGAATCCCGAACACTATTGATTGACAATCGCACACTGAACGGGCCTGTGACTGGGAGCTGTGCGAATGTGTTGCGGAGAAGGAAACCGCTCATGAAGCTGATCGTGGTGGGAGCCGGCTGGGCGGGCGAGGCCCACGTGAAGGCCGTCAAGGCCTTGCAGGGCGAGGGCGTGGACTGCGAAGTGGCGGCCCTGGTGGACGTGGATCGCGACCACCTCCAGGAAAAGGCGGGCGAGTGGAGCATCGAGACGACGTACGCCGACCTGGGCTCGGCCCTGGCGGCCTGCGGCCAAGCCGACGCCGTGGTCCTGGCCACGCCCCATCACCTGCATCGGGAGGGCACCGAGCTGGCAGCCGCCGCCGGCAAGCACGTCCTGGTCGAAAAGCCGATGGCCCTGGCGCTGGCCGACGCCGACGCCATGATCGAGGCGTGCGGCCGGGCGGGCGTGACGCTGATGGTCGCCGAGAGCGCCCGCTACCATCGGATGAACCTCGCCGTCCGGGATGCCCTGGCGGCCGGCAAGATCGGGCGGGTCCTCAGCGGGCGGATCAACTTCATCCCCAGGGGTCGCCACACCTACGCCTATCCCGGTCGGCGGGCCTGGCTGGCCGACCCGGCCGTCTGCGGCGGCGGCATCTGGATGCTCAACGGCGTCCACGACATGTCGGTGGCGAGGATGCTGCTGGGCGAGCCGGTGCGGATCTACGCCCGGGAGGTGCACTCGGATAAGTTCCAGAGCCCGCTGGAGGCCACCGTCGTGGCCCTGGTGAGCTTCGCCGGCGGGGCCGAGATCACCATGACCGTCAGCGCCGAGCTGCACGGCTACAAGCGCTTCGGCGACCTGGCCCTTTTCGGCACCGACGGGACGCTCTTCTGCCGCCGGCGCGATGCCGCCGAGCTGGCTATATACACCGAGGCGGGCACCGAGACGATCGACTGTCAGGAGGACGCCCCGGGCCAGGGGGGCGGGGCGTTCGTCCGGCAGATGAAGGAATTCCTCGCCGCGGTGGCCGAGAGTCGCGAGCCGGCCACCGGCGGCGGGTCCGAGCGCCAAACGCTGGCCGCCATCCTCGCCGGCTATGAGTCCATCCGCACAGGCCGGCCCGTGGAGCCTGGTTGACCCGGGGCCTCGCATCCTGTCGAATCAGCAAGTCCACGAGTCGAGGCATGCCATGACCCACAGGGAACGGTTCTTTGCCGTCGTCGAGGGCCGCCGGCCGGACCGGCCGGTGTTCTTTCCTGACATCAGCGACTGGTACGCTGCGGCTCGGACCCCGGCCGGGCAGCCGGGCCGGTCCGGGGCGGGGCGCTTCATCGCCGACGACGACCCCATGCACGCCGAGAGCGGCAGCATGCCCCAGCGCTTCGCCGGTTGGACCTACCTGGACTTCTACCGCAACTTCGACTGGGGCCTGCCGGTACACATTTACGACTGGTACCGGCTGGCGTACGACGGCGTGGAGCACAGCGTGAGGCAGGAAGGCCGCCGGCGGATCACCCGGCTGCGCTGCCCCAACGGCGAGCTGGAGAAGGTGGACACCCTGGCGGCCGACGGCTCCTGGGCGCCCACCGTTCACCTGGCCAAGGACCTAACCGACCTGGAAATCATCAGGTACGTCGTGGAGCACAGCCAGCCGGTGCCGCGCTATGATCGCGTCGCGGAGGTGCTGGAGGGAATCGGCCGGCAGGGCGTGGCCGACGTCGCGGTGATGCGCTCGCCGTTCGGCAAGCTGGTGCACGAGTACCTGGGCTTCGAAAAGGTCGTGTACGCCCTGTACGACGACAGGCAGGCCGTGCTGGATTTCATGGCCTTTCAGGAGGCCCGCGACCTGGAGATGGTGGCCTTGGCGGCCGGCTCGCCCGCACGGATCGTCATCCTCTCCGACCACGCCGACGAGAACCTCATCTCCCCGGCGTACTATCGGGAGTACTGCATTCCTTTCTACCGCAAGGCCGCCGAGATCCTGCACCAGGCCGGCAAGGTCTTCTCCACCCACCTGGACGGCAATTTCAAAAACTACTTTCCGCTTCTGGCCGAGACGGGCTTCGACCTGCTGGACGGCTGCACGCCTGCGCCGATGATGAACTACGAGCCGGAAGAGCTGGCCGCGGCCCTGCCGGAGGGGCTCGCCTGCTACTGCGGCGTGCCAGCCACCTTGCTGTGCCAGCACCTGCCGGACGAGGAGATTGTCGACTTCGGCCGGCGGATCCTCGACGCGTTCGCCGGCCGGGTCATCCTCAACATCGGCGACATCCTCCCACCCAACGGGGACATCCAGCAGGTCATCCGCCTGGGGGAAATGTCCCGTTCGTGGATCAGGTAAAGCAAGCCAACCGGCCCACCGAGGCCTTTTCAGAGAAAGAGCCTCGGCCGTCAGATGCGCCCAAACCCCAAGCCGAGGACGGCACTGACTATCAGCACGATCGCCCCGCCGATGATGGCCAGCCCGACCAGGATCACACCGATCCAGATCAGCCACTTGCCGACCCGCCGGGCCCGCTCGCGGCCCAGAAACGGGGCGAACACGGTTGCGAAGAACCCTGGCACCCGCCGTAGAAGCGCTCCGAGGATGATGAACCACACCGGCGCCAGCGGAAGCGGCGCCAGCAGCACCAGCAGCCCCAGAAACACGTACACAACGATCAGCGGGGGGTAGATCAACCAGCGCTGGGCCCGCATTTCGCCCTGCTCGGCGGAGAAGGCCAAGGTCGCCCGGGCCAGAAAGAAACTGGCCAGCATCAGCACGTGAAAGGCCGGGAAGACTGTAAACAGCAGCAGCGCCAGCACGAACAGGCCGAAGCTGAGGTAGGCCAGGCGCAGGTCCTCCGGGCCCTGTCGCAGACCGGATAGCATCCGCCACCACCAGGCCCGGTCCTCCTCGGGGACCCATTGTGCGGGGCTTCCCAGCTTGCCCAGTACGGGGTCGAGGGAAGCGACACCGACCGGCCTGGGGGCGTCGGCCAGGTCGTTTTCGATGTGCTCTCGAATGTCCCGCTCGACCTCGGCCGGGTCCACCGAGCGGCAGCCCCGCAGGGCCGACCGGACCCGGGCGATGTACTCGGCCAGGCGGCGCCCGGCTTCGTCGTCAAGTTCAATCACGGCATGTTCTCCTTCTCCACGGTGGAATCGAGCCCACGTTTGACTTGCTCCCAGTAGGCGTTCATCCGTCGCAGCAATCCTACTCCGGCCGGGGTGAGGGCGTAGTACCGCCGCGCGGGTCCGTCGGGGGAGGGCTCAATGGTCGCCTCCACCAGGCCCTCGCGGCGGAACCGGCTGAGGATGGGATAGATGGTGCCCTCGCTGATGACCAGGCCTTCCATCGCCCGAAGGGATTTGACGATGTCATAGCCGTACCGCCGGCCGGGGCGGATGGCGTTGAGGATGGACAGCTCCAGCAGTCCCTTGCGGACCTGCGTCACCCAGTTGTCCAGGAATGTCTGGGCCATAGGCGGGACTATACAGCATAGCCAAGTAGCTGTCAATACATTTTACCGAGTTTTGTGCCGGCGGGCGAATATTCTGCCGCAGACCGAAAACCTTAGAT
>LJUF01000230.1 GCA_001303665.1 Phycisphaerae bacterium SM23_33
TACGGCGGCCTTAACCCCGGCGCCTCGGAGGTGCAGATTTTCGCGGCCCGGCCCGAGAAGGGGGCGTTGGGCAAGTTCCGCAAGCTTGCCGGCGGGCGGCCGAGCCCGCAGGCCGTCCAGGTTCATATCGAGGAATCCGAGCAGCTCAAGCAGGACCTGCTGGCCGGCAAGCTGGGCTTCGACAAGCTCGTGCTCATCCATCGGCACGTGCTGAATCCGACGCACGTCTACACGCAGCACGTCGAGGGCTTCCGCCCCGGCGGCGGGCTGTACGTGGCCGCGCTCGGCCCGGACGGGGCGGCGCTGAGGAAGCTGGTGGACTCGCCGAACGGCCAGATCCTCGACTGCGACGTCTCGCACGACGGCAGGGAGATCCTGTTCAGTTGGCGCAAGGACCCCAAGGTGGGGTATCACCTGTTCCGCATCCACGCCGACGGGAGCGGCCTGGTGCAGATCACCGACGGGGCGTGGCACGACTACAACGCCTGCTGGGCCCCCGGCGGGGGGATCGTGTTCCTGTCCACCCGCCAGCCGCAGTTCGCCTACTGCTGGATCTCGCCGGTGGGCATCATCCACCGCTGCGATCGCGACGGCGAGAACGTCCGGCAGCTCTCGGCCAACTACCTCAACGACTTCACGCCGTACGTGCTGGACAACGGCCGGATCATCTACGGCCGATGGGAATACGTGGACAAGCCCGCCATCCCGATCCAGAGCCTCTGGACGCTGAACCCCGACGGGACGAACCTGGCGGTGTTCTACGGCAACCGCGTGCTGAGCCCCGCGACGTTCATCGAGCCGCGGAGCATCCCGGGGACCGAGAAGGTTCTGTGCATCCTGACGGCGCACAACGGGCCGTGCCGCGGCGGCATCGGCATCATCGACCCCGTCCACGGCGTCAACGCCCAGGAGGCCATCCGCAACCTGACGCCCGAGATCAACATCGGGCAGGTCGATCGCGGCAGCGGCAACCACGTCCGCGGGCCGTACGAAAGCCCCTACCCCATTGACGACCGCTACTTCCTCGTGTCCCGCAGCGGCACGATCCTGGTTCGCGACTACGACAGCACGCGGCAGGCGGTGGTGATCGGCCCGCGGGACGGGATGGGGTTCTACGGCGCGCAGCCGCTTCGGCCCCGCCCGCGGCCGCCCGTGTTCAACTCCTCCCTGCCGCCCGAGCCGCCCGGGCGCTGGGCGAGCCTCTTCCTCCAGGACGTCTACAACGGCCTGGAGCCCCACGTGGCGCGCGGCGAGGTCAAGGCCGTCTGCGTCGTCCAGGAGCTGCCCAAGGGCGTGCGGACGTCGGTGAACCGCCGGGCCTTCGGCTTCCAGTTTCCGGTGATCTCGTGCGGGGCCACCTACGCCGGCAAGAAGGTCTGGGGGTACGTGCCGGTCTCCGAGGACGGCTCGGCCAGCTTCCGCGTGCCGACGGGCGTGCCGATCTACTTCATGGCCATCGACGCCCGGGGCCGCGCCGTCCAGCGCATGCGGAGCTTCACGCACCTGATGCCCGGCGAGGTGCAGGGGTGCGTCGGCTGCCACGAGCCGCGCAGCCAGACGTCCCGCCCCCGCCGCCCGGCGGCGCTCCACGGGCCGGTCCGGGAGCTGGAGCCGCCGGAGTGGGGCCTGAAGGGCTTCGGCTACGCGGGGATCGTCCAGCCCGTGCTGGACAAGTACTGCGTGCGATGCCACAGCGGCATCGACCCGCCCAAGGGGATCGACCTGAGCGGCGACAAGACCGACTTCTTCAGCGTCTCCTACGAGATGCTGGCCCGGGGGCGAAAGGGCAGGGGGGCCTACGACAACCCCTACACCAGTTGGATCCCCACCTACAACGGGCACGAGGCCAACATCCTCCAGATCACGCCGAAGGCCTGGGGCTCGCCGGCCAGCAAGGTCGCCGACATGATCCTCGCGGGGCATCCGGACGAGAACGGCCAGGTGCGCTTCCGGATGGACCCGACCAGCCGGCAGCGCGTCTTCGCGTGGATCGACCTGAACGTGCCGTATTACGGCTCGTCGGAGACGGCCTACCCGGACTTGCAGGGGTGCCGGCGGCTGGTGCCGGGCGACCTGGAACGCGTCCTGGCGGACGTGGCGCGGCGCCGCTGCGCCGAGTGCCACAAGGGCGGCAGGATCCCGCGGAAGGTCTGGCTGCGGATCACCAATCCGCAGCGCAACGACTTCCTCGCGGCGCCGCTTGCCCGGGCCGGCGGCGGGCGAGGGGCCTGCGGCAAGGCCGTCTTCCAGACCACCGACGATCCGGACTACCGGAAGATCCTCAAGACGTTCGAGCCGCTGACGAAGATGCTCGCACAGACGCCGCGGATGGACATGCCCGGCGCCAAGCCCTGCCCGACGGTCAACCGCTCGTGTCAGTAGGGCAGGCGGCTTGCGCGGTCGGCCGGAGGCGGCGATCTTCCAGTGTGTGGCTATTTCTTCCGGCGGCCCACAAAATGTTTCGGTGTCGTGTAGGAGGCCATGCCCTTGGGCATGGTGACGAAGATCCCCCACGGATGCGGCATCAGCCCGTTTCAACGGGCTTCCAGACCACGCGGCTTGAGCCCCCGTGGCAGGAAGGCTGAAGCCGTGAACGGAAGGGCGCTGAACCGCCCTCGACTTGTCGGGCGTCCGTCCATTACCACGGCCAAAGCCGCGGCCTTCTGCACAGCGCGGACCACTGCCGGTAAACCTGGTCACACAGATTTTCGGGACGACCGATTTCTCTGCTTGGAACCGGCCCCCGGATCGGTACAATCTGCGGGATTGGAGTAGATCAGACAGCAACGAAAGGAACGCCCATGAGACTTGGTGCAATTGCTCTTACCGTTGCCGTTGGGGCAGGGATGGTCGTGGTGGCTGCGGCGCCGATCCAGCGCGTGGATCGGAGCAAGTACCGCTCGCCGTTCGACCTGGCCTTCAGCCCGGACGGCAAGCTGCTGGCGGTCAGCGACCAGACGGCCGGCAAGCTGGTCCTGATGGACGCCGCGGGCAAGGTGACCCAGGAGGTGGCCCTGGAAGGCGAGGCCACCGGCGTGGCCTGGAGGTCCACCGGCCAGAGCGTGTTCGTGGCCGAGTGCGGCGCGGGCAGCGTGGCCGAGGTGGACGCCAAGGCCGGCAAGGTGCTCCGCCGGCTGAAGGTGGGCCCGCGGCCGATGGGCGTGGCGGTGGCCGAAAAGAAAGGCCTGCTGATCGCCGCCAATTCGGGCACCGACACCGTCTGTCTGGTGGGCCTGGGCGACGGCAAGGAGGCGGCGCGCCTCGGCGGCTTCCGCCAGCCGTTCTTCGTGGCCGTCAGCCCCGACGAGGCCCTGGCCGCCGTGGGGAACCTGATCCCCGCCACGCCGGGCAGCGATGAGACCACCTCCTCGTGCATCGCCCTGATCGACCTGGCCAAGAAGGCCAAGGCCGCCGACCTTCGCCTGCCGGCCGGCGGGTCGCAAGTGCGGAAGCTGGCGTTCAGCCCGGACGGCAAATGGCTCTACGTGGTGCACACGGTCGGGCGGACCAACCTGCCCACCACGCAGTTGGAGCGCGGCTGGGTGAACACCAACGCCATGAGCATCATCGACCCGGCCAAGAAGGAGATCTACGCCACGCTGCTGCTGGATCGGCCCAGCGAAGGCGCCGCCGACCCGTGGGGCATGGCCATGGCCAAGGACGGAAAGACGCTCTACGTCACCATCAGCGGCGTGCACCAGATTGCGAAGATCGACCTGGAGAACCTGCACAAGCTCCTGGCGGGCGAGGCGCCCAATCCCCCGGCGGCGAAGGACCACTACCAGCGGCGGATCACGGGCATCTGGCCGGAGATCAAGAAGGACCCCAAGAAGCGCGCCGAGCTGGTGAACGACCTGGCCGCCCTCTACTCGGCCGACCTGATCGAGCGGGTCACCGTGCCGAAGAAGGTGGACCCCAAGAACTACCCGTTCCTGGCCTGGGGCGCGCCTCCGCTGAAGGGCCCGCGGGGCGTGGCGCTGTCGGCCGACGGCAAGCTCGCCGTCGGATGCTACTTCCCCGGGAAGATCGTCCTGTTCGACCCGCAGTCGCTGAAGGTCACCGAGCGGATCCAGCTCGGCGACAACGAGGCGCTGGCCAAGAACGATCCCGTCCGCCGCGGCGAGATGGACTTCCACGACGCCACGCTGTGCTTCCAGCACTGGCTGAGCTGTGCCACCTGCCACCCGGACGGCCGGGCCGACGGCATGAACTGGGACCTGCTCAACGACGGGCTGGGCAACCCCAAGAACACCAAGAGCATGTTCGCCGCCGACAAGACCCCGCCGTCGATGGCGCGCGGCGTGCGGTCCAGCTACGAGGTGGCCACGGCCGCCGGCTACCGCCACATCCTCTTCCGCGTGGTCGAGCCGCAGGTCATCGAGGACACCAAGGCCTACATCAGCAATCTGCCCGCGCCGCCCAGCCCCTACCTGGTCGAGGGCAAGCTCTCGCCGCTGGGGCAGAAAGGCAAGGCCGTCTTCGAGAGCGCCAAGACCCAGTGCGCCACGTGCCACCCGGCGCCGCTGTTCACCGATCTGAAGAAGTACAACGTCGGCACGCGGCACGAGCTCGACCGGGTGGACGAGTTCGACACCCCCACGCTCCTGGAGATGTGGCGCAGCGCGCCGTACCTGCACAGCGGCGCGGCCGTGACGCTCATGGACGTGCTGACCGCGCACAACAAGTCCGACAAGCACGGCGTGACCAGCCACCTGAAGAAGGAAGAGCTCCAGGCCCTGGTGGCCTATCTGCTGTCGCTGTGACTCGCCCGGCCCGGCTGCGTGCGGGCGCGACCGATGAACATTGCCGAATGCTTCCTGCTGCCCGCGCGGTGGTCTCTGCCGTGCGGGCAGCATCGCAAGGAGAGGGCATGGCAGCCGGCAGCTACCGGATCGGCATCGCCGCGGTCGTCCTTGCCCTGGTGGCGCCGTCGCCGTCGGGTCTCCAAAGGCGACTCGCCGGGGCGAGCAGCGCTCAGCCGAAGAGGGCCGCGCCGCCCGCCGGCCCGGCTACGCCACGCTCCGCCGTGACGAGCAGGCAGCTCAAGCCGCCCAGGCCTGCGGACAAACCGCCGAAGCCGCCCGCCAAGCCCGCCAAGAAGCCTCCGAAGAAGCCTCGCAGGAGGCCCTCCCCCTTCCCGCCCCAGACGAAGGGACTGCTCCAGCAGTTCCTGCGTGCGGAGATGTCCGACGTGGAGGAGATCGTCTTCGCCGCCCGCCAGCCGGGGCGCGACGGGCACTGGTACGCCAACTTCGGCTACTACGCCTGCGACGAGCGGCGGAAGGTCTACGGCACCGGCGGCAAGCTCTACAAGCTGAACCTCCGCAGCGGCAAGCTCACCACGCTCCTGGCCGACCCGCAAGGCGGCATCCGCGATCCCCAGGTCCACTACGACGCCGGGAAGGTGTTGTTCTCCTGGCGCAAAGGCGGCACAGACTGCTACAACCTGTACGAGATCGGCATCGACGGCGATCCGAAGAGCCTGCGGCGCATCACCAGCGGCCCCTGGGACGACATCGAGCCGGCGTACCTGCCCGACGGCGGGATCGTCTTCTGCTCCAGCCGCTGCAACCGGTGGGTGAACTGCTGGCTGACGCCCGTGGCCGTGCTGTACCGCTGCGAGGCAAACGGCTCCGGCGTCCGCATGCTCTCCAGCAACAACGAGCACGACAACACCCCCTGGCCGATGCCCGACGGCCGAGTGCTCTACACCCGCTGGGAATACGTCGATCGATCCCAGGTGCACTATCACCACCTGTGGGCGATGAACCCCGACGGCACGGGGCAGATGGTCTACTTCGGCAACCTGCACGGCGGCACGACGATGATCGACGCCAAGCCGATCCCCGGCACCGACAAGGTGGTGGCGTGCTTCTCGCCCGGCCACGGGCGGCGCGAG
>LJUF01000231.1 GCA_001303665.1 Phycisphaerae bacterium SM23_33
GCCGAGGTCCAGTTGGTCCGGGCGGGGCGCACGCTGATGGTCTGGCAGCCCCTCGACATAGAGACCATAAAGTTCCGGGGCGTCGTGGGCATACCCCACGGGGTGGGCCGGACCGCCGGGCGGTTGTGGTCGGGCTTCGGCAAGGTGGCCAGGAAGGTCTTCTCCAGTGACTGGATCCACGTGCTGGCGTTCGCCTTCATCCTGCTGTTCATGGACCTGTTCGACACGGTGGGCACGCTGGTGGGCGTCTCCAAGCGGGCCGGGCTGGTGACCGACGGCAAGCTGCCGCGGGCGGAGCGTGCCCTGGCCGCCGACGCCGCCGGGACGGTCATCGGGGCCGGGCTGGGAACCAGCACGGTCACCAGCTACATCGAGTCCATCACCGGCGTGGCCTCCGGCGCCCGCACCGGCCTGGCGGCCGTGGTGGCCGGCGGCTGCATGCTGCTGGCGCTGCTGTTCCAGCCGGTGGTGGAAATGGTCGGCGGGGGGATACGGATGGGGTGGTACGCCTGGGGCGACCCGATCCTGCGCTACCCCATGATCGCCCCGGCCCTGATCGTCGTGGGGGCGATGATGATGCGGGCCGTGCGCGACGTCAACTGGGAGGACATGACCGAGTCCCTGCCGGCCTTCCTGGCGATGATCGCGATGCCGTTCGCCTACTCCATCTCGGCGGGGATCGCCATCGGCTTCGTCAGCTACGCCTTCGGCAAGCTCGTCACCGGGCGGGTGAGGGAGTGCCCGATCATCGTCTACGTCTTCGCGGTGCTCTTCGTGGTGCAGTACCTGTTCGTCATGCCCTGACGGCAGATCGTCCCACGAGGCCCAGGGGCGGGCAGCCAGAAGTCTTGGGGGCGCGGCTGGGGGATGTTGTGGGCTCCAAAAAGCCGCCGGCTGGCGGGGGGTCACTCCACTGTCATGCGCGTGATTTCCGGGGCCCCGTCGCGCAGGCGCCCGATCGCCTGGGGGAAGCGCGAAGTGAAGACGGAAACCCGGAAGGTGATGAGGGACTGGTTGCTCTTGAAGTCGCAGGTGGTGTCCACGCCGATGACCTTCGCCCCCCCTTCGGTGAGCAGGCGGCGGTAGCGGGCCAGGGCCTCGGGAGAGGTCCCCGGCACGCTGATGGTCACGTTCTTGCTGACTCGGGCGGGGATGAGACGCTCCAGGAAATCCAGGATGACCAGGGCGAACAGCACGATCACCGTGGCCGCGATGGCGGTCACGTGCATCCCGAACCCGGCGGCCAGACCAATGGCGGCACAGCACCACAGGCTGGCGGCGGTGGTCAGCCCGCGGACCCCCACCCCGTAGTGAATGATGGCGCCGGCGCCGATGAAGCCGATGCCGCCCATCACCCCGTACGCCACCCGGGCCGGGTCCACCTGGATCGCCGTCCCGCCACCCCCCCGGCCGAAGACGTAGCCGAAGTTCAGCGACACCAGCATGGCCATGGCCGCCCCCAGGGCCACCAGCAGGTGGGTCCGCAGTCCGGCTGCCCGGCCGTGGTGCTCCCGCTCCAGGCCGATCAGCGCCCCCAGAACAGCCGCGATCAACAGCCGAACGATCCCCTGGAATTGCCACGATTCGAGAATAGAGGCGGCCGGCATCGGGTTTTCCTTTGATACGGGCCTGGCGGCTCAGCGTCTCCGCCGCGGAGACGTCTTGATCGTGTCTCGCCGTTCCCTGTGCGCATCCCGGGCCGGGGCCAGCACGCGCACGGCCTTCTTCAGATCGGCGACCTTGAAGATGGCCGTCGTCTTGCCGCTGGGAGCCCCGCCGGTGCAGTAGGCGTACGTGATGTTGATGTGGGCCTCGGCGAGCCTTTCGGCGGCCGCGGCGAACGCCCCGGGCTCATTGGTCAGCTCCACCGCCAGCACGTCGGTCTCCGCGCAACGGTCGTGCGTGCGGGCCAGCACCTCCCGCGCCCGATCCGCGTCATCGCACACCAGCCGCAGCACCCCGTGCTCGCTGGAATCCATTAGGGTCAAGGCGATGACGTTGACCTTGGCCTTGGCGATGGCCGTCATCACCTGGGCCAACACCCCGGGCTTGTTCACCAGGAAAATCGAGAACTGGGTTGCCACCTGCATCGCAAGATTCTCCTTGCCTGACCGGTTCCGGTCCCCTGAAAGTTCGCAACCAAGCATATACTTGCTACGGGACGGCGGCAAGGGTCCAGGTTGGGCGAATCGCCGGCCGGGTGAAGGCGGGCTGGGCCGGGTCTGACAGAAAAAAGTGGCACCACCACCCCACCCCGATGTATCCCGATGTACATCGGGATGTCGCGTCCCGCAAGGCCCGCGACCGCCAATCGGCCGCGAAGCGTGCCACAATCCGCTGTCGCACCCGCTGGGCCGGCGGCGCCAATCGGCGCTTGGCTTTGGCGGCGACATCCGGTAACGTATTCGCCCCTGTTCTGTCGAGGTCAGCAGACGGGGCGCGACGGTGAGCGAGGAAACGAACAAAGACGAAGGCCGCTCGGGCGAGTTGGACGAGGCCCTGCAGCGGGAGATCGACGAGGCCCTGGGCGGCCGGAGCATGGAAGACCTGCTGGAAGAGGCCGAGGCGCCCGCCCTGCCCAGGACCCCTCCGGCGAGGAGGGTCGCCCCGGGCGCCATCGTCCCCTGCCGCGTCGTGGCCGTGGACCGCGACGCGGTGCTGGTGGAGATGGGCGGGAAGGACCAGGGCTACGTGCCGCCGGCGCAGTTCGAGCAGCTGCCCCAGGCCGGCGACATCATCCAGCTGGAGGTCGTCCGTTTCGACGAGGGTGAGGACCTGTGGATGCTGTCCCGCCAGGGGGCGGTGGAGCGGGCCACCTGGGAGGACCTGAGGGAAGGCGCCGTCGTCGAGGCCTTCGTGGAGGGCGCCAACAAGGGCGGATTGGAGGTTCGCTTCGGCGGCGTCCGGGCGTTCATGCCCATCAGCCACATCAGCATGTACCGGGTGGAGGACCCGGCCGAGTACGTCAACCAGAAGATCCGCTGCCAGGTGATCGAGGTGGACCGCCGCGAGAGGCGGGTGATCGTTTCGGCCCGGGCGATAATGGAGCTGGAGGCCCAGCAGCGGCGCGAGGCCCTGCTGGCGGAGCTGAAGGAAGGCGACGTCCGCGAGGGGGTCGCGCGGCAGGTCAAGCCGTACGGCGTGTTCGTGGACCTGGGCGGGGTGGACGGGCTGGTGCACGTCTCGCAGATGAGCTACGGCCGCGTGGAAGATCCCGCCGACCTGGTGCAGCCGGGCCAGAAGCTCCAGGTGAAGGTGCTCAAGATCGACCGCGATGCCAACAAGATCTCGCTGGGGATGAAACAGACTCAGCCGGACCCGTGGGAGGGGGTGGAGGTGAAGTATCCGCTGGGTTCGGTGGTGAGCGGCAGGGTGACCCGGCTGGAGTCCTTCGGAGCGTTCGTCCAGCTGGAGCCGGGGGTGGAGGGGTTGATCCCGGTGGGCGAGTTGTCCTGGACCCAGCGCCCACAGCATGGCGCTGCGGTGCTTCAGGCGGGGCAGACCGTCGGGCCGTTGGTGCTCCAGATCGACCTCCAGCGGCGGAGGATCACCCTGTCGCTGAAGCAGGCCCTGGCCAACCCCTGGGCCGGGGCCGCCCACACGTACCCGCGTCAGAGCGAGCAGACCGGGCGGGTCACGCGCCTGGCCGAGTTCGGCGCCTTCGTGGAGCTGGCCCCCGGCGTGGAGGGGCTGGTGCACATCTCGGAACTGTCCGACGGGCACGTCCGCCGGGTGGAGGACGTGGTGCAGGTGGACCAGACGGTCAGGGTCCTCGTGCTGGAGGTGGACGAGCCGAACCGGCGGATCTCGCTGTCCATGAAGGGGACGGCCCAGCAGGCGGACCAGGCGACCGCCGAGG
Source organism: Phycisphaerae bacterium SM23_33 (assembly GCA_001303665.1). Classification (GTDB taxonomy): domain Bacteria; phylum Planctomycetota; class Phycisphaerae; order SM23-33; family SM23-33; genus SM23-33. The sequence goes on from LJUF01000231.1 coordinate 3,860, forward strand.
CCGCCCCGAAGCAGCCGCCCCGGAAGCGCAAGCGTCCGCTCCGCGGCGGGCTGGATTAGGGCCAGGCTCTCATTCACCGCGGGGACGGCGCGGCAGGCGGGGAGCTTCTTGCTTGGCTAGCGAATGATCCGGAACGGGCCCCGGGGCTTCTTGGGCTTCTGCCCGCGGAAGTGCTTGCCGGGGATGGCCACCTTGGTTTCGGCGGCGGCCTCGGCGGCCTGTCTCTCGCGGATGTGCTTGCGGATGACGTACTGCTCGAACACCCCGGCGAAGGTCGAGGCCATGATGTACATCGTCAAGCCGCTGGGGGCGTTGTAGAAGATCAGCAGGAAGAACACGTTCATGAAGTACATCATCTGCTTCTGGGTGGCCTGCTGCTGGGTGCTGGTGGGCGTGCTGGGGGTGAACTTCTGGTTCAGCACCATGCCCACGGCCAGCAGGATGGGCAGCAGGTTGAAGCTGCGAAGCGGTCCGACCAGGGGCAGGTTGACGAGGGTGCGGCCGAAGTCGATCAGCGCGTCCGGGGCGGCCAGGTCGGTGATCCAGAACGGCAGCAGCCCGGCGTGGCGCAGCTCCACCGCCGCCTGGAGCCCCGTCCACAGGGCGATCCAGATGGGCATTTGCAGCACCATGGGCAGGCAGCCCAGGAACGGCGAGGCCCCGGCCGACTTGTAGATCTTCATCATCTCTTCGTTCAGCTTGGCCTTGTTGTCCTTGTACTTCTCCCGGGCCGCCTCCATCTGAGGCTGGAGCTTCTGCATCGCCATCATGGAGACCTGGCCCTTCTTGGTCAGCGGGTGCAGCCCCAGGCGGACCAGTACCACCAGCAGGATGATGGCCAGCCCGTAGTTGCCCAGGGTGGCCTTGCTGAACATGTCCAGCAGCCACATCATGGCCAGCGACAGCGGCGCCCAGGTGCAGCAGGAGCCAAAGTCCAGCGAGTCCTTGTACTTCAGCGAGGCGTACAGCGGCGCCTTGTCGAACAGCCCGCGCTGCTTGGGGCCGGTGAACAGGTCCAGCTTGACCTCCACCGACCCCCCGGCCGGGACGCGGTACGGGCCCAGGTTCATCAGCCCCAGCCCCGTCAGCCGCGCCGGCTTCTCGGACGTCGCCGCCACCTCCTCGACGGCGGCCTGGTAAAAGCCCACGGCGGCCTCGGGCGCGGCCAGGGTCTTGGAGTCCGGCGCTGGCACCACGTACGTCAGGGCCGCGAAGTATTTGTTGGTCATCCCCTCCCACAGCACCGCCGTTCCGATGTCGCTGCGCCCCAGCAGGTCGGCCTTCTTGGCCTCTTCGCCCCAATTTCCCGATAGCTTCAAGGGCGCCGCCTTCTGCATCTTGTCGACGGGCTCCTTCAGCACTTTGAGATCGTTGCTGACGTACTTGCCATACGCCAGCTTCCGCATGTCGGAGCGCATGTCCTCCCGCGGCACGCCGGTGGCCGAGAACTGCCACAGGTCCAGCTTCACCTCCCCGCCGCTCAGGTTCACCGCCCGAAGGCCCACTTCGATGGAGTAGGCGTACGTGCCCTTGCGCACGGTGTAGGTCTTTTCCAGGCGGAGGTACGGCTTGTCGTCCTTGGCAACCTGGGCCGTGAAAGTGACGCTCTGGGTTCCGTCCTCGTCGGTTTTGACTTTCCCGGCCTGCCACAACGGCCCGTACAGCAGCAGGCCCACCGCCTCGTCGGGGAAGTGGACCTGGCGGGTCGCCAGCGGATACACTGTCTGCCCGCCGCAGGTGACCGGGTTGAGCAGGGAGTAGTTGCCCTTGAGCTTGGGGTTTTCGGCGACGGCCCTCTGGTAGTTGGCCGGGTCGCGCTGGTACTGGTGCTTGTCCGCGACGGTCATGAAGTGCTCGGAGAGCTTGACGGTCTTGATGGCCGCGCCGAAGCTGGTCAGCTGCACCTGGAACTTGTAGCCGCTGCCCTGGTCCTGCGAGCCCAGCAGCACCTCGCGGACGTCGTGCGGCTGGACGTCCCACTTGGCCCGCTTGTCGGCGGCGGGTCTGGTTCGGACAGGCGCGGTGGCCGTGGC
>LJUF01000232.1 GCA_001303665.1 Phycisphaerae bacterium SM23_33
TGTCGCTCGGCCGGGAGAAGGCCCCCAGCGGCGGGGTGACCGGGCAGATGGCCATCGGCGGGGGGACCAGAGAGATCGGGCGGTTCAGCCTGGACGAGCGCGTGTTGCGCGTGTACGTCCGGACCCGGCGGATTTCCGGCGTCCGCGCCTAGCACTCAGGGGCGGCCCATGGAGAAAGTCAAATGAGCGTGCAACGAACGCTGCGGCTGACCGCACTCGTGGTGGTGCTGATGGTCGGGGCGGGCGGGGCCATGGCCCAGCCGGCCCCTCCCGCTGGGGCAGGCTCCCAACAGGCCGCCACCATGCCCGCCCGGCCGGGCATGCCCACGGCCGCAGTGCTGACCTTCCAAAGCAACCTCAAGGAGCCCCAGGACTCCGGCCAGATGATGGCGGACATCCTCTCGGCCCGGCTTTGCGCCGTGGCCGGATTGACCGTGGTCAGCCGCGAAGACATCGAGAAGATACTGAACGAGCAGAAACTGACCCTGGCCGGACTGGTCGGCCCCGAGCAGGCCGTCAAGGTCGGAAAGCTGCTGGGAGCGCAGCTTCTGGTCACCGGCCGGGTGACCGTCGCCGGCTCGGCCGTCTACGTCATCTGCAAGGTCATCAGCTCCGAGACCGGACAGATGAAGGGCTTCTTCCTGACCTTGCCGCAGAACGTCACCTTTGAGCAACTGCTGGAGAAGACCGGCGCGAAGCTGGGCGGCTCAGTCCCCGGCTGGGCCGGGGAGCTGATCCCGCCGGAGAAGCGCGGCCCCGATCCGGTTGACGTGCTCAAGAAGCTGCTGGCCGGCAAGGCCGCGCCGCCGCTGGCCGTGGTCATCCCCGAGCAGCACATCGGGCGGGCCGTGCTCGACCCGGCCGTGGAAACGGAGTTCAAGCGGCTGCTGACCGGGGCCGGCATCCTCCCCGTGGACGTCAAGAGGTCGGTGGGGCCGGAGGTGCTGCGGCATCGGCGGGAGGCCGAGCAACTGAGACCCCTGCTGGGGCCGGTAAGGTACCTCATCTGCGGGGAGGCCTTCAGCGAGCACGCCGGCGTGGTGCACGGCTTGACCATCGGTTCGGCCAGGGCGGAGGTGGAGATCATCGACCTGAGGACCGGGAAGATCCTGCTGGCCGACCGGCAGACGGCCCGGTCGCCCGACCTCAGCGAGCACCTGGCGGGCAAGACGGCCCTGCAGAAGGCCGGCCACGAAATCGCGATGAGACTGCTGCCCAAGCTTTTCGAGTGCTTTCCCGCCGCGCCCAAGCCGCCGCCCAAAGCAGAAGACAAACCGTGAGGCCGGCGGCCTGGGGCAGTCATGAGCAGGTCCATTCCGGGGCGAACGGAAAGGTGAGTCGAAGGTTAAAGACAATGTGGGCCGCGGCAGCGGGCCTGTCGGTCGGCCTGTCGGTGCTTGGCCTTGGCCAGCAGGCGGCCGCTCCGGCCCTGCCGGCGGCGAGGGCCTTTGTCCGCGGCGGCGAGGCCGGGGTGGACGCGATCAAGACGCCGTGGGCGGATCGAACCGTGCAGTGGACCGTCAAGAGCGCCGCCGGCACCGTGGCGTCCGGGCAGGCCCGCACCGACAAGGACGGCACCGCGGCCCTGCGATTCCCGGTGCCGGAGGTTCGCGTGGCGGCACGCATGGCCCTGGCCCTGGCCCCGGTCGGCCCGCCCCAAGCTCAGCGGCGGACGATGGAGCTGGTGGTCCTGCCCGCGGATGCGTTCGCCGACGTCCGCAAGACCCTGGGCGAATTCGAGATCGGGCTGCTGCCCGGCGGCCCGCTGGGCACCGCCCTGAAGCGCAGCCGACTGCCGCATTCGGAGCTGGACAAGCTGCTGGTGCGTGGCCGATTCCGCGGCCAGATCGTGGTCCTGTCGGGCCTGTTGGACGGCGGCCTCAAGGCCACCGACGAGTACGTCCGATCGCTGCCGCCCGGAAGCTGTCTGATCGTGGCCAACGACCGTTTGGAAAAGACCTCAGGCTTCTCCCTGGTCGGCAGCCTGGCGGCAGGCGAGCCACCCAAGCAGAGCCAGGCGATCGTCCCCGCCGAGAGCCTGGTCTGGACGGGCTTGGCGCCGGATTGGCTGGGCCAGAGCTGCGGCCGGCACAGTCTGGCCCGGCCAAGCGGACTTGTGTTACTGCACGTGCTGGCCGGGCACGCCGCCCCCGACGGGACGATCTACCCTCTGGCGATGGAGCTGAGGGACGTCGGGGGGCGGTGGTGGCTGGTGTGGAATCCCTCCGAGCCGATCGGCCGGGAAGACCCGCGCTGGGACCTGCTGCTGCGGAACAGCCTGCTGTGGGCCCGCCGGCACATCCTCGCCGGGCTCGCCCCCGGGCAAACCTAGAAGGCCGAAGCAGGGATGGGAAGAAAAGACCTACGCCGCGGAATCCGTTTCCCCCTGGCGGCGACGGCGGTGCTGCTGCCGATTTGTTTGGGACCGGCCGTCACCTGCCGGGCAGGGGCCGCGGCGCCGCTCGCCCCGCCGGCGGGCGCGGACGAGCCGATACCGGTAGCCGTGCTGAACTTCGCCAACCAGGTTCAAGGCCCGGCCGGGCAGGAGTGGGACTGGCTGGAAAAAGGCCTGGCCGACCTCCTGATCAACGACCTCTCGCGCCACCCCGGTCTGCAACTGGTCAGCCGGGAGCAGATGCAACTGGCTATCCTCCGGATGCAGCACGCCGGCGGGCTGCTGCCGGAGTGGCAGGAGAAGGTGTCCCGGCAGCTGCAGGCGGCCCGGGCCGTCTTCGGGACGTACCGCGTGGACGGTGGCAAGATCAGCATCAGCGCGACCGTCCTGGACCTGCTGAAGGACAGGCCTGCCGGGCAGGCCGTCGTGACGGGCCCGGCGGGGGAGGTGCTGCGGCTGGAGAAGCAGTTAGCGGGCAAGCTGCTGGGGGTGCTCACGGGGCAGGCCGACGCCCAGGCGTTCGTGGCCAAGCTGCCGGTCTGGACCGATTCGGTGCCGGCGACGAAGCTGCTGTATCAGGGCGTGGATCATTTTGACTACGGGCGGTACGAGGAGGCGTGGCTGCACTTTCGCCGGGCGTTGAAGCAGGATCCGACCTATGCCGACGCCCGCTACTGGGCGGCGCGGATGTTCTACTATCAGCTCCGCTACGAGCACGCCCTGACCGAGCTGGAGTCGTTCCTGCTGAGCCACCCGAACCATCCCCGGGCGGGCGACGCGCTGATGGAGTCCATGCACGCGGTGGCGCTGTCGGGCGCGCCGATGTCCGGGGTCATCGGCTACGGCCGGCAGATGCTGCCCCACGCCGGCAGCATCCGCATCAGCGGACAGACCTACCTGCACCTGTGCCTGGGCGACCTGTACCTCCAGGCCGGCAACGGCGAACAGTCGGCCGAGCACCTGTACCGGGCCTGGCTCGACGAGAGCCTGCCGGAGGACGCCCGCGAGGAAGTCCGCGACTTCTTTGACGCCCTTTCCGTGTCGCTGCCCGCCGTTCCGGAGGTCTGCCGCGCGGAGCTCATCGAGATTTCGCCCAAGAGGCTCACATACGAGGGGACGTTCGACAGGGACAAGAGCGTGGGGCGTAGCGGCCTCAGCCAGTTCCATCTGGGGTGGTTCCAGTGTCCTGAAGATTACTTCATTGAGTCTCTGCGTCTGGCCGTGGCCAGCGGGACGAAGTTCCGAAGCTGCTGGGCCGACACGCTGCACTCCCGGCAGCTTTGGTATCGTGGCTACTTGAAGTGGGAGTACGCCCGGCCGGCCGTGCTGGACGAGGCGACCGGCCTGTGGCGGGCGGAGAGCAAGCCCTGTTTGCTTCCTCCCATGATCCGCCAGGTCCAGGTCACCGGCGCCGCCCGGGACGGGCAGGGGTCGGGCGACCCGACGAACGGCTGGCGGTACACCCTCACTTTCACGCTGATGCCGAGCGGCAAGGCCACGGGCCGCCTCCGGGTGGGCGTGGCCCCCAGGGCCCTCAGGGTCGGGATCGGCCTGGGGGAGGGCGGCCGGCTCCTTCCCACCGACCGCGTCGTCTGCATGCCGCCCGGGCCGACGCGCTTCTGCCTGCGCCCCGCCTATCGCGCCTGGCCGGGGATGTTCAAGGCACCGATCTGGAAAGAGGTCGTGCTGCGCGAAGGCCAGTCCACGGAGCTGGTGTTCGACATGAACCAGTTTCGGCAGGTCTCCCACTGGCAGCCGGTCCGCGACGTCTCGATGGACCGGGCCACGCCCGTCCTTTTCCGCGGAATGGTCTGGGGGCTGCCCGGCGGGTTCTGGTTCATGCCGCAGAGCGGCTACTGGCGGCCGGTGCGAATCAAGAGCGGCGAGATCGAAATCACCATGTGGGGAGCGGACCGGCTCCCGGTCAACATTGCGGCAGGCAGCGGAGGGCAGCTCGTGGCCTATGCCGCTGCCTTCGGCGACATCTGGGCCTGCACCAGCCGCGACGAAGGCAATACCTGGACCGATCTGGCCAGGCTCCCGCACCCCGTCAGCAGCGCCCACTGGGAAACCTCTCCGTCCCTGACCCTGGACGATCAGGGGCGCTACTGCCTGGCGTTCATGTCCAACCGCAACATCCTGCGGCGATACTGGCCGTACGTCTGCTTCTCGTATGACCTGGTGAACTGGTCGCGCCCGTCGAAGGTCTCGGAGCTGGAAAGCCAGACCGTCCATCTCCTCCAGGACGCCGGCGGCCGGTACCTGCTGACCCAGGGCACCCGCACCGGCGTTTTCGTCACGCGGTCTGAGGACGGCCGCCGGTGGGGTGCGCCCGCGGCGGTCTGGCAGGACAAGGACGACGGCTTCCTGGAGTGCGGCGTCGCCCAGGCGAGCTTGTTCCAGTGGCCGGACGGCCGCTATCAGCTCTTCATGAACCGCCTCCAGAAGTTCCAGTACGCGGGCGGCGAGCCCGGCGGAAAGTACGTGCTTTTCACCGCCAGATCGCCCGACTTGGCCCAATGGTCGAACTGGCATCTTCTGTCCACTGATCCTCCCCCTGGGCCTCCCTGTCCGTGTCTCATTCCCGGCGTTGGCCTGGTCCTGCACGGCTTCTTCGCCACGTGCGCCCTGTCCGATGCGTTGCCTGTCCAGCCCAGGTACTTCCCCGAGCGGCGGTACGCCTGGATCCGATCGACGGACGGTGAATCGTGGAGCGGCTGCTGGGACGCCGTCGCCGGCTCCAGCGTGGCCGTGGCCCGCACGCCGGGCGGGCGGCTGGTGAGCTTCCAGTGCGACCTGGATCAGGATGAGCGGCTGCCGCGGTTCTCAGCCATGTGGTCGGAAACGCCCCAGGCGTGGTTGAGCAAGCTGCCCTGGCGGGAGATTCCGCCCAGGAAGCCTGTCCCCGACTGTATCGTCGTCCCGGCGACGCCCGCCGCCTCCGGGACCACGGCAGGCGGAGCATGACAAGATATCTGTGCAGCCTTGGCGCCGCGGCCGCCGGCGGCCGCCGGGCCAAATTGAAACGGATCGAGCCGAAGGCCCTGTCGCCCTGAGGCCGCGTCCACCTTGTGGGAGCATCGCCGTGCGCGACATCGGCAGCACCATCATCGCAGCAGGCTGTTTCCTGGCACTGGCGATCGGGGCAACGGCGCCCCTGCCGGCCGCGGAGCCGGCGCCCACGACCGTCTGCGCCGCCCCCCTGAGCAACAACACGGGGGAGGCTTCGTATGACGGCCTGGCCGAGGCCGTCGCCGACATGCTGGCCGTCGCCCTCGCCGAGCACAAGCACGTCACCGTCGTGGAGCGCCGCCGCCTGCGCGAGGTGCTGGCCGAGCAGAAGCTCACCATCGTCGCCCTGGTGGACCCGGGCACGGCCGTCAGGGTGGGCAGGCTCCTGAAGGCCGATCGCATCCTCGTCGGCGGCATCATCCGGCAGGCCGGCGAGCTTGTGGTGAGCGTTCAGGCGTACGAGATTGCCACGGCCCGGCTGGCCGGCAGCGTGCAGGTCCGCCGCAAGCCCGACCAGATCCCCCGGCTGATCGAGGAGCTGGCCGGAAAGCTCTCCCAGGCCGTGGGCGTGGACCTCAAGCCGGTCGACAAGAAGGACCTGGACAGGAATCCCCGGGCCTCGTCCTGCTTCATGAGGGGCCTGGGCTACCACTTCGCCGGCAATCACGACCGGGCTGTTATCGAGTTCATGAAGGCGCAGGACCTGGAGCCGACATTGGACAAGGCCGCCTACTGGATGGCCCGCAGCTTCATGAAGACCGGGGAGTTCAAGCATGCCCACATCGAGCTGGAGGGCCTGCTGCGGAAACACCCGAAATCGGCCCTGCGCCAGGAGGCCGAGAAGCTGATGGCCGAATGCGAGAAGCACCTGACCACTCGGCCGGCCTCCGCGCCGGCAGGGTCCGGCGGCAAGGGGGAGGGCAAGGACTCATGACAGGGCGAGGGCGGATTTCCCTGGCCGCTGCCGTGGCCTTTGCTCTTGGCGCGATGCCCGCCGCCGGTGACGAGCCCCTGCCCGTGGCGGTGCTGAACTTCGCCAACCAGGTTCAAGGACCGGCCGGGGCCGAGTGGGACTGGCTGGAAAAAGGCCTGGCCGACCTCCTGATCAACGACCTGTCGCGGCACCCCGGGCTGCAACTGGTCAGCCGGGAGCAGATGCAGCTGGCCATCCTCCGGATGCAGCACGCCGGCGGGCTGCTGCCGGAGTGGCAGGAGAAGGTCTCCAAGCAGCTGCAGGCGGCCCGGGCCGTCTTCGGGACGTACCGCGTGGACGGTGGGAAGATCAGCATCAGCGCGACCGTCCTGGACCTGCTGAAGGACAGGCCTGCCGGGCAGGTCGTCGTGACGGGCCCGGCGGGGCAGGTGCTGAAGCTGGAGAAGCAGGTGCCGGCGGCCAAGCTGCTGTATCAGGGCGTGGATCATTTCGACTATGGCCGGTACGAGGAGGCGTGGCTGCACTTCCGCCGGGCGTTGAGGCAGGACGCGACCTATGCCGACGCCCGCTACTGGGCGGCGCGGATGTTCTACTACCAGCTCCGCTACGAGCACGCCCTGCCCGAGCTGGAGTCCTTCGTGCGCGAGTTTCCCGGTCATTCCCGCGCCGGCGACGGCCTGATGGAGTCCGCCGACGCCCTGCTGCTGACCGGCGCGTCCGTGCCGCAGGCCGTGGACTACTGCCGCCGCGTGCTGCCGCACTTGGAGGGCGTTCACGTGTATTGCCCCGCCGCGGGTCTGGGGCACGTCAGGATGAAGGCGGCCACCTACCTTCACCTGTGCCTGGGTGACCTCCACCACCAGTTAGGGGACACCCGGGCCTCCGCCGAGCACCTCTACCGGGCCTGGCTGGATACGGCCGTGCCCGACGAGGCGCGCCGCCAGATCCGGCGTTTCTTGAGCCACGCCGTGCACCGGCTCGAAGACGTCCCCCCGATTTGCCGCCCGGAGATCATCCGCATCACCCCGGACAGGCCCTGGCACGAAGGGACGTTCCAGGCCAGCGCCAGCGCGGGCATGGCCGAGACGTATCACCTGGGATGGTTTCAGTGCGACGACGACCACTTCATCGACGCCCTGACGATGAGCGTCAGCTCCGAGCACGAGATGCCGTTCTGGCTGCGAAGCGTGGTCCCCGCTCAGTATCGCTCCAAGCGCCCCACCTTCAACAAGACCAGCCGGCGGTGGGAGGCCACCATCACCTTCCGTCCGCCTGCCATGACCCGGCACCTCCAACTTGCCGGCGCGGGGACCATGACGGACTGGGCCGCCGGGTGCCCCTATCGGATTGACTTCGAGCTGCTTCCCACCAGCCGGGCCACGGCCAGCCTTCACGTGGAGGTCAGGCCCGAGGGGACGGGGGTGCGCGTGGCCCTGCACGGGCGAGCACCCAAGAATGTACCCCTGGGCAGGACCGTGCGGCTGGCCCCGGAGAGCAGCCGGGCCTGCTTGTGTGTTGACGAGCAGTTCTGGCACCACCTGTACAAGACGCCCCTCTGGCAGGACGTGACGCTGCGCGAAGGCCAACTGACCCGCCTCGTGTTCGACCTGAACCGCAGCCGGAGGGATACCTGCTGGCAGGCCGCGGTCAGGATCCCGATCTCCGCGGCCGAGCCGATCCTCTTCCGCGGCCTGACGAAGGGGGCCCAGTCGGGCCCGGGCAGCCTCCGCGGGAAGGGCGAGGAGATCGCGGCCCACGACCCGCAGAGCCTCCTGCCGGGTCTGCTGGTGGGGAAAGGCGGCCGCCTGGTGACGTACGCCGCCCTCTTCGGCGACCTCTGGCTGAGCACCAGCGGCGACGAGGGCGCCAGCTGGACGCCCCTCAGCCGCCTGCCCCGCCCCGTCAACAGCGCGCACTGGGAGGGCTCGCCCTGCCTCATCCTGGACGACCGCGGCCGGTACTGCCTGACCTTCCTGTCGGACCGGAACATCCTCCGCCGCTACTGGCCCTACGCCTCCGTCTCGGACGACCTGGTGACCTGGTCGCGCCCGGCGAAGGTCTCCGAGGTCGAAAGCGGGGGCGTGAGCCTGATCCAGGACGCCCGGGGCGAGTACCTGCTGACGCAGGGAACGACACGCGGCGTGCTGGTCACCCGGTCGCCCGACTGCCTCGCGTGGCAGGGGCCCTCGATCGTGTGGCCGTCCCAAGACGGCGCCAAACCCCGGGAGAAGCTGGAAGGCAGCGTCCCCCAGGCGAGCCTGTTCCAGTGGCCGGACGGCTCCTACCAGCTCATCATGATCCGCTACCAGTCCGTGCAGGAGCTGGACGCGGACGGCCGCGGATGCGTCATGTACGGCACCCCGATGCTGTACACGGGCCATTCGCGCGACCTGGCGGGCTGGACGGACTGGCACCTTCTGACGGCGGCGGAGCGGACGGACACGGCCCGCTGGGGCTGGCCCTGCTCCTTTCCGGGCTACTGCTTCATTCCAGGCGCGGGGCTGGTGCTGTACGGCTCGTTTCACGACCGGGCCTGGGCCCGGGCGGCCGACAAGGCCTGCTGGGTCCGGTGCCCGGACGTCGGGCACGTGTACGGGGCCCGGCAGGCGATCGCCCGGACGCCCAAGGGGACCGTGGTCAGCGTCCACGCCCACTACGGCACCTCCGAGCGACTGCCCAGTTTCTGCGCGTTCGTGTCGGACAACGCAGCCGACTGGCTGAACCAGCGCACCTGGACCCGCATGCCGAAGCAGGAGCCGCTTCGCGGATGGCTGATCATACAGCGTGAGCCCAAACCCAAGCCGGCCTCGCGGCCGGCGGCCAAGCCATGAGTCAACGCCCGCACAACCTTGCCGCGATTGCCCTTGCCTTCCGCCCGCTACAGGCGGTTGCGGCCGGGGCGGCGGCCGTGGTAGTATTGAATCCCGTGCACCGGGTTCAGGGGCGCCTTCGTGAACGTTCGTTCCTGGGCTGAAGCGCCGCCCCAAGGGGACCTATTATGGAAATGGACCGGGAGACCCTCCATGTCATCATTCGGGCCATCGTCTGGATCGTCGGGATCATCACCTTCGGACGGGTAGCGATGTTCGCCGCCGGGAAGTACTTCGATCCGCGGCGCTCGCCCGGCTGGCGGCAGAAAGCCTCCCAGGACGCCGACCGGCTGAAGGAGATGGACCGGAAGGAACAGGTGGCGGATCGGCCATAGCATCGCTCTTTGGGTCGGCGGCGCGGAGTGGGCCCGGGTGAGGATGCTTTCAGCCGGATCGCCCCAGGAAGGGTGAGGAGCATGGTTATGAATCGTCGCAGCCGTAACCTGCTTGTCGCAGCGGCGTGTTTGTGGTGGGGGGTGTCCGCGCTGGCCCAGGCCGCGCGTGCGGCCGAACAGAAGGACGAAAAAGCGGCCGCCAAGGCGCCGGAATTCGTCCCCGGACAGAGCACGCGCGTCGACAGCGACAAGCTGGGCAGCCACTTCATCGTGTATGTGCCGCCCAATTACACGCCCGACCGCACCTGGCCGATCATCTTCTGCTATCACGGCCAGGGCGGGCACCCGACCGTCTCTCCGTTCCACAGGCTTACGGACGGGAAGAACTTCATCCTCGTCGGCATGCCCTACGTCCAGCAGACCGTGAACGTCCCCAGCGCGAAGGTCATCAGTTCGCACGGGTATGAGCAGGAGATGGACGTCGAAACGAAGGCCCTGACCGAGGTGGTCATTCCCTTCCTCTGCAAGCATCTCAGCGTGGACAAGAGGCTGTGTTTCGTCGGCGGCACCAGCCGCGGCGGGTGGGTCTGCAGCACCCTCGGCGAGAACATCGCCCCCTCCTGCGCCGGCCTGATCATCCTCTGCGCCGGTCGGGAACGCAAGGCCAGACCCCTGGTGAACGCCAAGTGGTTCCGCAAGAAGCCCGTCTTCATCGGCGTCGGGGAGAAAGAGGTCAACCGCAAGTCGGGAGAAGACGCCGCCAGGTTCTACGCCCGGCTCGGGGCCAAGGTGACGCTGGAGATATTCAAGGGCCTGGGTCACCAGGTGGACACGAAGAACGAGAGGCTTCGCACGTGGCTGCTGGAGAACGGCCCGCTGAGGTACCTGAAGGAGGACCTGGCGGCGGCCGCCAAGCTGGAAAAGGCCGGCAAGCTCGGCCTGGCCTACAACATCCACCTGGCGATCTCAGAGGTTAGCCCGACGCACGAGGCCTGCGGCTCGGCCGCAAAGGCAGCCGGGGCCATCGCCGAGAAGGCGAAAACCGACCTGGCCGCCGCCGAAAGGCAGACTTCTGAAAAGCGCTACGCCCAAGCGGCCGGGCTGCTGGTCAAGCTGGCCAAGACCTACGAGGGCAGCCCCTTCGGCGACACCGCGCAGCAGCAGTTGGCGCAGCTCAAGTCGGACCCCGCCATCCAGGCGGCCATCGCCCAGGCCGAGCTGGACGACAAGGCCGACGGCCTCGAAGCCCAGGCCAAGGCGGCCGAGGCCAAAAAGGACTACGCCACCGCCCTGCGGCTGTACGAGCAGTACCTCGCCGGCTTCGCCAAGGCCGGGCGGTTCGCCCAGGTCAAGGCCCACCTGGAGGCCATGAAGGCCGACAAGAAGATCATGGCCCGCGTGCGGCAGCAGGAGGCCGACCGGGAATGCCGCGGCTGGCTGGGAATCGCGGACAACTACATCAACGCGGGCTTGAACGCGAAGGCCGAAACCTACCTTCGGAAGATCATCAAGGAATACCCCGACACCGACTGGGCCGCCCAGGCCCGACAGCGGCTGGCGAAGATCGGCAAGTCCGCGGACGTCGGCGGGACGTGACCGGTCCGCGCTGCCCTTACTTCTCCTGCCTTGCGGCCGCGGGCCTTCTTCAGGTCCGCCGCCGCATGCCGGTCGCCCGGCAGGTGCAGGAAGAGCGCGGCTGGCGGCTAGGGACAACCCATCGCGCCCGGCCATAATTGTCGTAAGATTGGACGCGATCGGCGGCCTGGAATTCAAAGGCTTTCGATTTTCCCGTGAATTGCCGGCAGGCCCTGGGCGTCTATTAGAAGGCTGCTTATGGCCGGCAGGTCCGGCCTTCGACGGCCGGTCGGCGCGCCAGCGGAGCATCGGCCCATGCGCGGATTCCCCGGAATCGTTGCCGCCCTCATGGCCGCGGCGCTGCTCGCCCCGCCAGCGGGGGCGGGCGAGCCCACCGCCGTGGCCGTGCTGAACTTCGCCAACCAGGTTCAGGGACCGGCCGGGCAGGAGTGGGACTGGCTGGAAAAAGGCCTGGCCGACCTGGTCATCAACGACCTGTCCACGCAGGCCGGCCTGCTGCTGGTGGACCGCGAGCGGATGCAGGAGACCCTGACGGCCGAGGGGATTCCCATCCGCCCGGGGATGGACCTGTCCCGCCTGACCCAGGTGTTCGTGAAGCGCTTCAAGATCGCCCGGCTGGTGTTCGGCAGCTTCCGGGCCGACGGGGACAAGGTCACCCTGAACGCCTCCATGGTGGATGCATACTCGGGAAAGCTGCTTCGGCGGGTTCAGGTGGCCGGGGAGGCCGCAGACGTCCTGAAGCTCCAGAAGCAGCTTTCCAGCCGGATCATCGGGGCCTTGCTGGGCCGCGGCGACGTCCAGGAGATTGCGGCGGCCCTGCCCGTCTGGACGGAGAGCCTGCCGGCCAGCAAGCTGCTGTACACGGCCGTGGACTATTTCGACCGGGGGGAGTTCCCGGAGGCCTGGCTGCACGCCCGCCGGGCCTGGCGGGCGGACCCCGGCTACGCCGACGCCCTGTACTGGGTCGGCCGGCTGCACTACTACATGCTCCAGTACGCCCACGCCCGCCGCTACTACGAGCGGTTCGTCTACGAACACGCCGGCCACCCGCGGGTCGGCGACGCCATCATCGAATACCTCGACACCTTCGAGCGGACCACCGACGCCCCCCGCGAGATCGTAGCAGCATACGAGGACATGCTCTCCAGGGCCCCACGGCACGCATGGCTGCTGAACGTATTCTCCCGGGTCGGCGGGAAGACCTCTCTGGCCGACTGGCTGGCCTATCAGCTCGGGCACTTCTACTTGCAGAACACGGAGTACGCCCGCGCGGTCCGGCTG
>LJUF01000233.1 GCA_001303665.1 Phycisphaerae bacterium SM23_33
CTGGGGGCAGCCATCGAGGCGGCCTGGCGGCTGGGGGCCCGCTTCGACGGCTGGGACGAGCACTTTGACTACCGCAAATGGCAGGCCGCGTTCGAGCAGACCGGCCTGGACCCGGCATTCTATGCCCACCGCCAGCGCCCGCCGGGCGAGCTGCTGCCCTGGGACCACATCGACTCCGGCCGATCCCGCCAAACCCTCCTGGCCGAACGGGAAAGGATGCTGTCGGCCCTGGAATGACAGCCCTCCAGACGCCCAGGCACAACCCGAATTGCAGTCCTTTCCGCAGGTCATATATTATCCTGCCTGTAGAGGCGTAGAGCCCCTGGAAAGCTTGCCCCAGAGGCAATGCGGGGACGCTGCGTGTCGACGTAACCCCTTTGCTTAGGACTGATTACGGCCCGATCGGCCTGTGATCGCAATCATGCCATGCGCAAAACTCAGGCAGAAAGCATGCTGCTCAAACCGACGGATTTCATGTCGCAAGGAGCTTCTCCAGGCCTCGGCGACCACCTCGCAGAGATAGCAACCGTCCTACAGCACCGTGAGCGTCAGCTTCCGCAGCAGGTCCAGGGCGATCTGCCGCGTCACGGGCGACTCACGCCGCACGGTGCGCCAGAGCAACTCGCCGTGGTCGGTGCGGTGGCGGGGGCCGCGAAGGCGGCCGCAAGCCCCATGGGCGCCTGGTGGAGACGTTCCATGCGGGCGGAAAAACGCTTCAGCAATCCGCCAGACCTGGACGATGGTAACCATGCGGCGTGTCCTTCGATAAGCCGTTTTTCGGACGATCCTTATCGTCAGACATCGCCGCATTCCGTCTGCGCTCATGCCCATCAGAGTCCATCGAATCGGCCAGTTTGCAATGCTGGGAGGCATGCATGAGCAGCACCTCTGCCAGCGGTGTTGAGATAGCGGTGTTGGAGCGGCTGGAGCCTCGGACGCTCCTGAGCGGCTCGACGCCGTGGGGCGAGGCCCTTGCACATGCCATCGCCGGCGAATCCGACATCGGTGCCGTGGAGGTGCTGCCGGGCGACGCCAACCGCGACGGCCAGGTGGATGGCCTGGACTACAACCTGTGGTCTGACAACTACCTGGCAGCCGGCGCCGGCTGGGAGGGCGGCGATTTCAACGGCGACGGCCTCGTGGACGGGCTGGACTACAACATCTGGTCCCAATACTACCAGCCGCAGCCGGACCCGGCACCGCCGGACGATCCCGTTCCCGGCAGCGACGTGACCTGGCACACCGAAGACCTGCCCGGGGGTCTGGGGCTGGTGGTCCTGGGGACGGACGGCGCCGACGCGATCACGGTGTCGCGCTCGGGCGACTCGACCATCCTCATCACGCCCGCGGGCACCTACACCCTCACCGAGACCTTCGTCAGCGTGGAGGTGTACGGCTTCGGCGGAAACGACCTGCTGGTGAGCATCAGCGGCGCAGCCGAGGCCCTCTGGGGCGGCGAGGGCATCGACAGCTTCTGGGCCGACTCCCTGGACACCATCGCCGACGTCGAGGCGGCCGAGGCGGAATGGAACGTCCATCAGGTAACGGAGTTCTACCAGCCGACGGACGACCCGGCCGAGTACGTCTCGCTGGAGCTGGCCGGGCAGGACATCGTGGACCCCCACACCAGTTCGACCTACGCGGACTTCTCCGGCAACCCCCTGTTCGTGGACGGGCCGGAGTACGACGACATCCACCAGGGCGGCGTGGCCGACTGCTACTTCCTGGCCGCCCTTTCCTCGCTGGCCCAGTCCGATCCGGGCATCATCCAGCAGATGATTGCCCCCCTGGGCGACGGGACCTACGCGGTGCGGTTCTATGGCGCCGGCCAGGCCATCTATCTCCGCATCGACGCCGACCTGCCGGTCCTGTACCCGAGCCTGCCGTACATCAAGTATGCCAGGCTGAGCCCCGACGGGGAGTTGTGGGTGGCGCTGGCGGAGAAGGCCTACGCCCAGTTCCGCTACGGCCAGAACTCCTACGACTCGCTGGCCTACGGCTGGATGGACACGGCCTACAGACAGATCACCAACAGCACCGCCAGCAGGACCTACACAGCCGGCGTGTCCGGCGAGCAGCTCGCCGAGTACATAGCCGGCAGCCTCCAGGCCGGACACGCCGTCAGCGCCGCCAGCACCTCCACCGCCTCCGACCCCATCGCCTTCAACCACGCCTACGTGGTGAAGTCGATCGAGAGCGCCGGCGGGCAATGGTCGGTGACGCTGTACAACGTGCACGGCCAGGATGGCTTCGACTGGGACGGCAACCGCTACGACGGTGTGCTGACGATCTCGCTGGAAATGTTCCGGCAGAGCTTCTCGGCTTTATGCGTCAGCCTGGCCTGACCGGTCGGCGGCGCGGCGGATCGCATGCCCTGCCTGCCGCGAGGCGGTGGCCTGCGGGCGGAGCCAGGCGCACAAAAAAAGGGCGGGTCCATGCCCCATCGGCAGGCGAGGACCCGCCCTCCTCCATTTCAGCCTTGAATCGCTACTTGCCCGTCAACGCCGACGCCGCAGCAGCAGGGCGGCGCCGCCCAGGCCCAACAGCGCCAGAGCGGCCGGCTCGGGGATGTTGCCGAACATGACCGAGGTGGTCTGCCCATCCACAACCGCCACCGTCAAGCCGTTCTGCCATTCCAGGCCGTCATACAGCACCCTGGTCAACTGCCAAGCGGGCGGGATGTTGATCTCGGTCAGCGTGTAGTCGCCCGGCGTCAGTCCGGGCTGCGACACGCTGCCGTCCCCGCCGGTGGTCAGCAGGAGGTTCACCTGGTCGGGGCCGCCTTCCAGGCGAAACTCCCATCCGGCCGGGTCCCATTCAGGCGGCGGCACAGCCCCGTCGAAGAACTTGATGATTTCCAGCGTCCCCGCGCCCGGGCCGGTCTGCGTGTCCGGCACCAGCAGCTTGTTGAGGTAAGCGCCGTTGGCGGGGGCAACGTAGCCGGGGTCGGCCGGATCCGCGGGCGGATCGGGAGTGAGAAAGCCCGCGTTCCAAACGGTGCAGTCCACCTGTCCCTCCTTGCCGTCCTTGGCGTAGAAGTCGCCCCACACAGGCATTCGCAGCGTGTCGAAGGAGAACGACAGGGCCGTGTCACTCGCGGACACATCGAGCTTCATCCCGTAGAAGCTCGCCGGCAGATTGGGGGTGCCGGGGCCCGGCCGGTAGGTCTGGAACTCCGCGACCCCGCCGGACCACGTCATCGAGTTGTAAAGGGACCGCTTTTCCTGGTACGTCAGGTCCGGTGAGATCTCGATGATCAAGTGACTGATGTCCTTGCGCGGCACCGCAAAGGTGTAGCTATAATGCCAGTAGCCGGGGGTGGTCTCGTTGTCAACGACCCAGACCAGCGTCGTGGGGGTTGTCTCGGTCACCCACGGGCCGGAGCCGAGGATCCCGCCGTCCTCGCTGGACAGACTGCCCGTGAAGTTCACTGCCATCGAAACGGGGGTCACTGCAAGAAGACAAACCAAGACTGGGCACAAACGACGTGCATCGAGCATGAGCATCCTCCTAACAGCCCTCCTTGACGAGCATCGCCGTGAGCGCCCCCCGCCAACGCCCCACAGCACCATCCCTGAGCCAATGTTTACACAGCCCTCCGGCTGTGACAACCGGCGCAGTACGAACTAGAGCCAAGGTATTGTAGCGGGCCCTCCTGGGTTCCGTCAATCTAATTCTTGAGTGAACTGAAAAGGCAAGGGGCCAAACGTTCGCGACGGCCAACCGAATCGGGGCAAGCCGGCCGGGCAGATGCAGCTCCATGCAACTCCCAATCCCCCGCCTTCGGCAGCGGCTCTGCGCCGTCAGGGAGGACGGCAAGTCACGCCTGGAGCAGGGCCTATGTGGCGTCACGGGGAGATTTGGGCGGCGTGCAAGGCCGTGGGGTGTGGAACATCCTCAGTGATTCCCTGATGGGCCGTTCAGGTCTAGAACCCGGGCCGGAGGCCCCGGCCGGGGCCCCTCCCTCACCATGCCGACGGCGCAGCCGTCCCGACGGCGGCCGATCGGTAGCAACCGCGGGCCTACTGATAGCCCGGCAGGAATTCGGCCTGGACCTGGAACATCTCGTCCATGCAGGCGCGGGCCCGGGGGATGGAATTCGTGAGCGCATCCGCCATCAGGCACTGGAGGGCGACCTTCCTGGACTTGTGCAGTGCGGCGTCGGCCAGCAGCTCGTAGTAGGCGCAGCGGGCCTGCACCAGCCCCACCACGCTGTCGGGCAGCGGGCCGACGTGCAGCCCGCGGACGCCGTTGGCGTCGGCGATGACAGGAACCTCCACGATGGCGTGGCCGGGCAGGTTCGTCACCAAGCCGTCGTTCTGGACGTTGGCGTAATGCAGCGTGCGGCCGTTGAACCACATCGACAGCAGCATGCGGACGGCCTCGCCGGCGGCCTCTTCGGGCTTGTGCCCCAGCGGCTGACTGCCTTGGCCCTGGGCCTTCAGGTCCGCGCGGAGCTGCTTCTCCTTTTTCAGCCGCTCGTCGAAGTCGTGGCCCTTGCGGAAGGCGTAACGGGCGTCGTCCCGGCCGTCGTCATCGGGGCCGTAGAAGTAAGCGAAGAACTCGGCCACGTGGTTGGGGCCGGGCATGGGCCAGCAGCCGAAGATGTCCAGCAGCTCCACGCTGGAGCGGACGTAGGGGTCGTCGGCCTTTTCCCGGCGCATCTTCTGGTTGAACTGTTCGGTGAAGTCCTCGCCGTCCAGGAGGATCTTCAGCGCCCAGACCCAGTGGTTCAGGCCGGCGGAGACCACCTCCACGCGGCCCGGTTCGATGCCCAGGTAGCGGGCGATTTGCCGGGGCAGGAAGCCGGCCGTGCACAGCCCCACGATCTTTACCTGGCTGGCCTTCCGCACCGCCCGGCAGATGCCGGCCATGGGGTTGCTGTAGTTGATCACCCAGGCCTCGGGGCAGAGCTGCTCGATGTCCCGGCAGATGTCGATCATGGGCGGGATCAACCGCAGCCCGCGGAACAGCCCGCCCGGCCCGACGGTATCGACGGAGTGGCCGTAATACCCGTGCTTGGCCGGGATCTCCTCGTCCTGGCGCCAGGTCCTCACCCCGCCGACGGCGATGGTGGTGAGGACGAAGTCGGCCCCGGCCAGGGCCTGGCGGCGGTCCGGCGTGCCGGTCACCGTGGTCTGGCGGCCCCACTCGGCGGCCATGCGCTTGCCCAGGGCGGTCATGATCTCCAGGCCTTGCTCGTCGATGTCCACCAGCGCCAGCTCGGCCCCGTCCAGCTCGTCGGCCCCGACCAGGTCGGCCAGCAGCCCGCTGAAGCTGGAGCTGGCCGCCCCGATCACCACGATCTTCGGCTTTTTGTCTCGCTGCATGGCTGTGTCACCTCTCCTCACGTCACGCGGCCGGCTGCCGGCTGCTTGCGGCAAATCGGACGTCATTCATCGGAAGCGCTTAGAGGCTCACCCTGGCCTCCCCGCACATCCGCCCGCGCGGCGGGCGGAGCCAGGCCGGCTTGAGCGTCCAGGTCTGAAGCCGCATGTGCTCGGCAATCTTCTCGCAGCTGAAGTCCAGCGGGTAGGGCCAGTGTTCGCCGAGGCTGCGCTGGGCCCAGGCGTCGAGCTTCAGGGCCTCCTCCGGGTAGCGGGGCGAGTCCAGCACCCGCATCCTCTGGTACTTCTCGTAGCGCGCCTCGGCCAGATAGCAGCGCCCCGCCAGGAGTGCGAACTGCCCCAGGCCGACCCGGCCGCCGGGGGTGGTGGCGTTGGCCGGCAGGCACCCGTCGGAGGAGACGGCGGCGGTGAGCTGGCGGCACATGGCGATGATCTCATCGTGGGACACCGTGTCCACCTCCCTGCCCACCACCGGCCGGGAGGTCGGGCCGAGCACGTCGCGGCGGGCGACCGTGTAGGG
>LJUF01000234.1 GCA_001303665.1 Phycisphaerae bacterium SM23_33
GTTAATGACTTTTACCCTGACGGTATCGCCCAGTTTAACCACGTCGGATACGTTTTTCACGTATTTTTCGTCAAGTTCCGAGACGTGGCAAAGCCCGTCTTGGCCGGGCAGGATCTCGATGAACGCGCCGAAGTCCCGGATGCTGACGACCTTACCGGTGTACAGCTTCCCGATCTTCGCCTCCTCGACGATGCCTTCCACCTCCGCCTGGGCCTGTTTGACGGCCTCGGCGTCGCTGCCGGCGATGTACACCTTGCCATCGTCCTCGATATCAATGGTCACGTCATACTTGCTGGAGAGGGCATTGATGGTCTTGCCGCCCGGGCCGATCAGCTTGCCGATCTTCTCCGGGTCAATGATCATCGTAATCATTCTTGGGGCGTACTGGCTGATCTCCGGCCGCGGGGCGGGGATGGCCTTGGCCATCTCCTCCAGGATGACCAGCCGGGCTTCCCGGGCCTGGGCGAGGGCCTGCCCGATCGTTTCCAGGTCGATGCCGGCGACGGCCTTCACGTCCATCTGGATGCCGGTGATGCCCGTGCTCGTTCCAGCGACCTTGAAGTCCATGTCGCCGTGGAAGTCCTCCTCTCCCACGATGTCGGTCAGCAGCACCTTCCGGTCGCCCTGCCGCACCATGCCGATGCTGACGCCGGCCACGGGTCTGGTGACGGGCACCCCCGCGTCCATCAGGGCCAGCGACGCGCTGCACACCGAAGCCATGGAGCTGGAGCCGTTGGATTCGAGAATCTCGCTGACCACGCGGATGGTGTAGGCAAAATCGTCCGCCGAGGGCAGCACGCCCTGGGTGCTCTTTTCGGCCAGTGCCCCGTGGCCGATGTCGCGCCGGCTGGCGCCCCGGATCGGGCGGATCTCGGCCACGCTGAAGGGCGGAAAGTTGTAGTGGAGCATGTACCGCTTGTAGTACTCCTCCACCAACCCGTCGATCTTCTGCTGATCCCGCGGGGTGCCCAACGTGACCGTGGCCAGCGACTGGGTCTCGCCCCGGGTGAACAGCGCCGAGCCGTGCACCCGCGGCAAGGCCGGGACCTCGATCGAGATGGGGCGGACCTGCTTTGCGGTCCGCCCGTCGGGCCTCAGGCCCGACAGGATCAGCTCGCGCTGGATTGCCCCTTCCGCTTTGTAGAAAGCGGCTCGGACCTCTGCCTCCGTGAATCGCGGCTGCTCCTGGCCCGCCGGGCAGAGCTCGGCGACGAGCCCGTCGGCGATTTCCGCCACCGCCTGGTTGCGGGCGATCTTGCCCTCGATCTGCTTGGCCTGGCGGATACGATCGCCGCACTGCGCGGCAACCAGGCTCAGGAGCTCCTGGTTGAGGGGCTTGGGCTCGTAGGTTTTCTGGGCGGGAATCCGGCCGGCCAGCTGCTCGATCATCTCGATGATTTCCCTGACGTATCCACAGGCGAACTCGCAGGCCTGGACGGCCACCGCCTCGGGGACCTCCTTTCCCCCCAGCTCGATCATGTTGATGGCGTCCTTGTGGCCGGCGACGACCATGTCAAGTTCGCCCTGCTCCCGCTGTTCGTAGGTTGGAAACAGGATGAACTTGCCATCGACGCGGCCCACGCGGACGGCGCCGACAGGGCCCCTGAACGGCGCGGGGCTCATCGCCAGTGCCGCGCTGCCGCCGATCACCGCCAGGACGTCGGCATCGTGGTCCTTGTCAGAGGCGATGACGATGCACTGGATCTGCACCTCGTTGTCGAAATCCTCCGGGAACAGCGGGCGGATGGTTCGGTCGACCATCCGACAAGCCAGGACCTCCTTGGTCGTGGGGCGGCCCTCCCGTTTGAAGAACCCGCCGGGCACCTTCCCGCCGGCGTACTGCATCTCGCGGTAGTCCACGTACAGCGGGAAAAAGTCGATATCGCGAGTGCTGGGGGCCGAGAGGACCGTGGCCAGAACCACCGTGTCCGCGTAGCGGACCGTCAAGGCCCCGTGGGCCTGTTTTGCGAGCTTTCCCGTCTCCAGGACGAGCTTGTGGCTGCCGAGTTCCTTTTCAATGGTCGTGACGGTTGTCATTCTCTCGTTCTCTTCCTTCCTGTCCCGGGTGGCCGGGGGCGCCTGGGCTTCCTCCCAGACGGTTGGCTATCATTCGCGCTTACGGTTGTCTTGCCGACGGGCAGGCGCGTCCGCTCGCGGCCTGGGCGGGCCTGAACCGCTACAGAGCCCCGGGGGCGCCGTCTGGCCGGCAGGGCTTTCCCGTAGGTCGGGGGCAGGAATGGATGGGGGAGGGGCTACTTGCGCAGACCCAGCTTTGCGATGATCTGCTGGTAACGCTGAGAGTCCGTCCGCGCCAGATATCTCAACAGGCTGTTACGCTTCCCCACCATCTTCAACAGGCCGAGCCTAGACGCATAGTCCTTCTTGTGCGCCTTCAGGTGCTCGGTCAGATGGTTGATTCGACCTGTCAGCAATGCGATCTGAATCTCGGCCGAGCCCGTGTCGCGATCATGCCGCCGATGCTGAGAGATAATCTCTTGCTTGACGCTTCCCGCAGTACTCATACCAACCTGCCGACACCTATCCTTTGCCCAAACGTTTCCTTTGTCCTATTCCTTCCTTGCCGCTAAATCCTTTTTCTGTCTTCTTCGCTTTCTCCCGTCTGCAATTGCCTTCACTCACCAACAACATCGGCCGGATGCGCCGCGTCAACTTAGCAAATCCGTGACCGCCTGCACAAGTCTATCCATCCGAAACGGCTTCTGAAAATAGGCCTCGGCACCGAGCGTCTCGGCCCAGACGCGGTGACGCATGCCCGTATTGCCCGTGATGACGACGATCCGCGGCGGGTCGGTCTTCTGCTTGCCCTTCTTCACCTTCTCCAGCACCAGGAAGCCGCTTTGCTTGGGCATCATCAGGTCCAGGATCATCAGGTCCGGATTGCTGCCCAGGGCCTTCTGCACGGCCATGTTGCCGTCGGTGGCCGTATCAATGCTCGCCCCGGTATCGGCCAGGGCCGCCTGGATGGACGCGATGACCTCCCTGTCGTCGTCAACCACCAGGATCGTCTTGCCTTGCAAGCCGTTCGACACCGCCTCAGTCCTTTTCCGTCTGCATGAGCTTGAGCAATCGTATCAGCGGAGCCGCCCAGTGTCAAGCTTTCGGTCGGTCCTTCTTTGCGGCGGCTGCGACCGCTTGACGCCCGCCGGCGGCGGGCATACATTGGCGGCCCGGAAGACGCCGGGAGTTTCGGCCCGGGGAGCTTGCGCACATGGGTCAGGACGCGGCCGAGCGGACGTTGGTGATTCTCAAGCCCGACGCCGTCCAGCGGCAGCTGGTCGGGCGGATTCTGGCGCGTTTTGAGGCAAAAGGGCTCAAGGTCGTGGGGCTGAAGATGTGCCGCCTGACGAAACAGCTGGCCAAAACGCAGTACGCCGCTCACAAGGGCGAGTATTTCTACGAGGCGCTGCTCCGTTTCATGACCGCCGGCCCGGTGGTGGTGACGGTGCTGGAGGGCAAGGCCGCGGTGGAGGTGGTGCGGGGGATGATGGGACCGACCTTCGGCCCGGACGCCCCGGCCGGGACCATCCGGGGCGATTTCGGCCTGTCCAAGCGGTTCAACCTCCTGCACGGCAGCGATTCGCAGGCGGCGGCCCGCAAGGAAATCGGACTTTTCTTCCGCCCGGAGGAGCTCCTGGACTATGAATTACACGGCTTCCCGTGGATCTACGACACGTCCACCGGCGAGGTCATTTGACCGCAGATCGGCCTTCGAGCCGTCCGCCGCTCATTGTCTTGCGGAGCGCCATCATGCAGATCAAGTCTGCCCACGAGGTTGAGGCAAAGGTCGTGGAAATGGAAGGGGCCTCGGGCACGACCATGCGGCTACTGATCGGGCCGGGCGACGGGGCGCCGAACTTCAACATGCGGCTGTTCGAAATCGCCCCGGGCGGGCACACGCCCCTGCACAGCCACCCGTGGGAGCATGAGGTCTACGTGCTCAGCGGGCAGGGGGCGGTCCGCACGCCGGCCGCCGAGAAAGCCGTCTCGGGCACCGACTGCGTCTTCATCCCGCCGGGCGAGCAGCACCAGTTCGCCAACACCGGCCGGCAGCCCCTGCGATTCCTCTGCCTGGTGCCGCGCGACTCGGGGTGAAGGACACATGCCCGCCGACGCCGAACGCATCGAGCAGCTTCGCCGGGAGATCCGGCGGCACGACTACCTATACTACGTCCTGGCCAAGCCCGAAATCTCCGACCGCCAGTACGACCGCCTGACCGAAGCCCTGAAGAAGCTGGAGGCAAAGCACCCCGAGCTGGTCACGCCCGATTCGCCCACCCAGCGGGTGGGCGGGCAGCCGGTGGAGGGCTTCGCATCGGTGGCTCACTCCCAGCCCATGCTGAGCATCGACAACACCTACAGCCTCGAGGAGCTGCGCGAGTTCGACGCCCGGGTCGCCAAAGGCCTGGACACGCGGAAATATCGGTATCTGGTCGATCCCAAGATCGATGGGGTGGCCGTCTCGCTGCGATACGAGAACGGCCAGCTGGTGCTGGCGGCCACCCGCGGCGACGGCATGACCGGCGACGACATCGCCGTCAACGTCAGGACCATTCGCTCCGTGCCGCTGCAGCTTGCCGACACGGAAAGCGGAAGCACCCAAGCCGTGCCGGCCGTGGTGGAGGTTCGCGGCGAGATCTACTGGCCGGTGGAGGCCTTCAATAAGTTCAACGCCAAACGGGCGGCGGCCGGCGAGGAAACCTTCGCCAATCCCCGAAACGGCGCCGCCGGCACGCTGAAGCAGCTCGACCCGCGGATCGTGGCCGAACGAAAGCTCGCCTTCCTCGCCCACGGGTTCGGGACCGTCCAGCCCATCCCCGCCGCCAACGCCTCGCAGCTCATGGGCCTGCTCAGCCGGTGGGGGGTCCCCGCCAGCCCGCACGCCCGGCTGTGCGATTCCGTGGAGGCCGTCTACCAGGTCATCGACGAGTGGGCCGAGAAACGCTACGGCCTGCCCTACGAAATCGACGGCATGGTCATCAAGGTGGACTCCCTCGCCCAGCGCGACGCCCTGGGCGCCACCAGCAAGTACCCCCGCTGGTGCATCGCCTACAAGTACGCCGCCGAGCAGGCCGAGACCGTCCTCCGCCAGGTCAGCTTCCAGGTGGGGCGGCTGGGCACCATCACCCCGGTGGCGCACTTCGACCCGGTGCGGCTGGCCGGCACCACCGTCTCCAACGCCTCGCTGCACAACTTCGACCAGATCCAGCGGCTGGACGTGCGGACCGGCGACACCATCCGGGTGGAAAAGGCCGGCGAGATCATCCCGCAGGTCGTCCAGGTGCTGGCCCAGCGGCGACCGAAGCACGCCCGGGCGATCAAGCCGCCGCGGCGATGCCCGGTCTGCGGCGGCAAGGCCGCCCGCGACGAGGGCGGCGTGTACCTGCGCTGCGTGAACCCGGAATGTCCGGCCCAGCTCAAGGAGCGACTGCGTTTCTTCGCGGCCCGCAACCAGATGGACATTGAGGGCCTGGGCTCGGCCGTGGTCGAGCGGCTGGTGGATGAGGGCCTGCTGCGTCACTTCGCCGACCTGTACGCCCTGCGGCGCGAGGATCTGGTCGGCATGGAGCTGTCGCGGCACGTGGACAAGCAGACCGGCAAGACCGTCATCCAGCGGATCCAGGAGAAGTCGGCGGCCAACCTGCTGCAGGGGATTGAGGCCAGTAAGCGCCGCGGCCTGGCCCGGCTGCTGGCGGGGCTGGGCGTCCGCCACGTCGGCGGCAGGGCGGCCGAACTCCTGGCCGAGCACTTCGGCGACCTCGACAAGATCGCCGCCGCCGGCGAGGACGAGCTCGCCGCGGTAGAGGAAATCGGCCCGGTCATCGCCGCCAGCGTCCGC
>LJUF01000009.1:0-19790 GCA_001303665.1 Phycisphaerae bacterium SM23_33
AGGGGGCCAAAAAAACTTATACGGGCGTCTATTTTTCGCTTGACACGATGTAGGCCGGGGCATATATGATTTTGGAGTAGGCAACAGCCCGGCTGGCGTCCGGCGACGCGATCGCCGGGGCGGTCCCGCAGAGAATATGCTGGTTGCGGCCAGGGCAGGACGTCATAATCACGCCGGGAGGCCGCGGTGCGGGGAAAGGTCAGCGTGTGTGAGAAATCCGGCGGTAGCGGGAAGGAGCGCTTCGATGGTCCGTCAAGCCACGTTGAGCCGGCCGGTGTTCGAGGCCTTGGAGCCCCGGGTGCTGCTTTCGGCCCAGCCGGCGGGGGTGCTGGGGGCCGATCTCCAGGAGCTGGTAAGCGGCAACAACGCCTTCGTCTGGGACCTGTACCAGCAGATCCGCGGCCAGGAGGGCAGCCTGCTGTTCTCGCCGCTGAGCATCTCGGCGGCCCTGGCCATGACCTACGCCGGGGCCCGCGGGGCCACGGCCGAGCAGATGGCCGACGTGCTTCACTTCACGCTCGGGCAGGACGGGCTGCACGGCGCGTTCGGGGAGCTGATCGAGCGGCTCCAGAGCAGCGGCGAGGAGGTGGGCAGCAGCCCCTTCTGGCCGGGCGACCCGGGCGATCCGCTCACGCTCAACATCGTCAACTCCCTGTGGGGGCAGCAAGGGTACGCCTTCGTTCAGGAGTTCCTGGAGGTGTTGGCGGACGAGTACGGAGCCCCCCTGGAGCGGCTGGACTTCTGGAGCGACCCCGAAGGCGGCCGCCAGGTCATCAACCAGTGGGTCAGCGATCAGACCCACGAGCTGATTCCCGACCTGCTGCCGGCCGGCGCCATCGACATCTGGACGAGGCTGGTGCTGGTCAACGCCCTGTACTTCCACGCCTCCTGGGAATACTCCTTCGAGGAGCAGGCAACGGCCCCGCAGGCGTTCCACCTGGACGGGGACGACGTGGCCGTCGAGATGATGCACCAGACCCGGTACTTCAACTACGCCCAGGGCGATGGCTACCAGGCCATCGAGCTGCCCTACGCCAACGGTCCGATCTCGATGGTCATCGTGCTGCCGGAGGAAGGCACGTTCGAGGCCTTCGAGCAGTCCCTGTCCGCGGAAACCATGGACGCGATCCTCGGCGACATGAGCCACCAGAGGGTCAACTTGCACCTGCCCAAGTGGGAGTTCGAGCAGGGCTTCAACCTGGCCGACACGCTGACGGACATGGGCATGCCCGACGCGTTTGACCAGCGGCTGGCGGACTTTTCCGGGATGGAGGACCCCCGAGAGCCCCTCAACATCGGCCAGGTGGTGCACAAGGCCAAGATCATCGTGGACGAGACCGGCACGGAGGCCGCCGCGGCCACGGCCGTCATCATGGTGACGACCGGCCTCTTCCCGCCGCCCACGGTGCCGTTCATCGCCGACCGGCCCTTCATCTACACCATTCGCGACACCGAGACCAACACCACCCTCTTCGTGGGCCGGGTCTCGGACGCCTCGGCCCTGCTGCAGACCGAGGCGGAGCCCCGAGCCCCGTGGCGGCCTCCGTTCCCGCCTTCCCAGCCGGGGCCGGAGCCCTCGCCGGAGCCCCTGGCGCCGCTTCCGGCTCTGTCCGTGGCGCCGTCCGGCGGACCGGTCAGCAGCTTGCCGGCCAAAGCAGCGCTCTCACCGACGCCCGTGGTCGTTCTGGAATCGGCCGAGCCGGTGGAGCTGTCGCTCGATGATGCCTTCTCGATCGCCGGCACGCAGTTCGAGCGGCCGTCGGCGGCCATGGAAGCCGCCGCGGCTCAATTGAGAACTCCCGAAACCGGCCAGTCCGGCTGGCGGTCCGACGCGGCCGCGGTTGAGGGGTCGGTGGCCGGGCCATCGCTGGCGTCCGTTCTGGATGTCCTGGAGCTGGAGGAGCTGGGCCTGGCGGTCTGGGGCTGAGCGGCCCGGTCGGGCCCGCCCCGTCCATCGCGAACCGGCAATCCCGCAGCGGCGACCCTCGCCCTGAGCAGGGCGGGACGTTTCTCAGTCCCGCGTCTCTCCTGGAAGGCGTGCGTGCGATGGAGCGGATCGTGCTGGCCTGGAGCGGCGGCAAGGACAGCGCCCTGGCGCTCTGGGAGCTGACCCGCCGCGGGGGGTGTGAGATCGCGGGGGTGCTGACCACCGTCACTGAAGGCTACGACCGCATCAGCATGCACGGCGTGCGGGTGGCGCTGCTGGAACGGCAGGCCGAGGCGCTGGGGCTGCCGCTGGACAGGGTGGCGGTCACTCCCGGCGGCGACCACGAGCAGTACGAGTCGCGGATGCGCCGGACGCTGCTGCGGCTGGCGGAACAGGGGGTGACGGGGGTGGCCTTCGGTGACGTTCGGCTGGAAGACCTCCGCCGGCGCCGCGAAGGGAAGCTGGCCGAGGTCGGCATGAAGGGGCTATTTCCGCTCTGGCACCGCGACGGCAGAGAGCTGGCGACCAGCTTCATCGAGGCCGGCTTTCACGCCGTCATCACCTGCGTGGACTCCGAGCATCTGGACAGGTCGTTCGCCGGGCGGGCCTACGACGAGTCGCTGCTGCGGGACCTGCCGGCGGGGGTGGACCCGGCCGGCGAGAACGGGGAGTTTCACACGTTCGTGCACGCCGGGCCGGTCTTTGCCGGCCCCATACCCGTCAAACGCGGCCAGATCGTGCTGCGGGAGGGGCGCTTCTGGTATTGCGACCTGCTTCCGACCGAACCGGCCTGAGGCGGGCAGCCGGCCGCCCCCGGGCCGCGCCCGCAAGCCGTCGCCCCGCGGGCGGGTCGGTCGCCCCCGAAGTTTCGTTTTCTCCTGGGGCTTGCAAAGCCGCCAGCTTGCTGTCATGTTATGCCCGCCAGCCGGGGCCGCCCTCGGCGGCCGCTGCTGTACCGACGGAACGAACCAGAACGCGCTGGGCAAGACATTGGGGAGTCGCTCATGCGAACGAACGGCGGCATCCGGCGTGGCGGGGCGTGGGGCTGTTTCCTGGCGGCGATGCTTGCCTGCGGGTCTGCGGCGCTGGCCGGCAGCGATTACAGCGACAAGGACCTGTCCCTTCGCTTCCCGTCGGCCTTCATCCGTTTCAGCGAGGTCTCCGCCAGCGGCGGCGAGACGGTCGCCAATCGGTTCTCCTCGGCGCTCAATCCGGCCTCGGCCGGCTGGATGGAGCTGCCCTGCAAGTACGGGCTGGTGCTGGCCCCGTACTACTCGCACACGTGCTTCGACGCAGGCACCCGGCTGCACCTGTTCGGGGAGTCGCTGACCTGGGAGACCGAAAAATGGGGCACCTTTCAGCCGACGCTCAGCCAGATCCGCACCAACCGCGCCACCACTCGCCAGGGGCTGGAGTTCGACTACTCGGTGGACATCTTTCAGCTTCAGTGGGGCAAGCGTTTGGGCGACTGGGGGCTGGGGGCCAGGTTCAACTACGCCCAGGCCGAGACCGTCTACAAGATGGGGCCCATGCGAGTCTCCAAGTCCAACGCTGAAAGCTACCGCGTGCGGCTGGGCGGCCTGTATGCGCCGGCGGAGAAATGGCTGGCGGGCATTGCCCTGGAATACGGCGTCGCCCACTCCCGCACTACCCGGTACATGGGGCCCTTCACCTTCAAGGACCGGGCCACGTCGCACCAGTTCGTGGCCCGGCCCGGCGTCTCGTACGAATACGCCAAGTACTGCACGGTGTTCGCGGACTATCACTACGGCGCCTTCTTCCACGGGCACAAGCAGTTCCACTACCACCGCTTCTCCGCCGGCGTGGAGCATCGCCTGTTGGACTTCCTTTTCCTGCGGGCCGGGCCCTTCGTTGACGCGCGCGGCAACACCGGCCTGACCTGCGGGGCGACGGTTCATTTCTCCCGGTGGGGCTGTGTCGAGCTCGGCTACCAGTACGACCCGCTGCCGGAGCTGCGGCCCGAGTTCGGCCGATCGCACATGTTCCAGGCGGTCCTCAGCGTGAGGTTCTGACAAGCGCCTGTCCGGTGGGCTTGGCAAAGCGGACCTGCTATTATTGAGCCGCCACGGCCGTCACCCTCAGCCAGGAGGCGGAGCATGGGCGGCGAGATCGGCAAGGAGTTCATGGCCGGGACGCGGTATCGGGCGATGGGGCCGCCGGACCAGTCTCGCGGCCGGGCGGCCCCGCCGCTCGAAATGCCGCTGGGCCCGACGGAGGACATCGTGCAGATACCCCAGCCGGGGAAGTTCGCGGTGGCCCCGCTGGACCTCAGCCTGGCGATCGAGCGCCGGCAAAGCCTGCGCGAGTACCGGCCGGAGCCGCTGAGCCTGGAGGAGCTATCCTATCTGCTGTGGTGCACGCAGGGGGTCAAGCAGGTGCTGGGCGCTCAGGCGACGCGGCGGACGGTGCCGTCGGCGGGGGCCAGGCACGCCTTCGAGACCTTCCTGCTGATCAACCGCGTGGAGACGCTCCACCCGGGACTGTACCGGTTCCTGGCAATTGAGCACAAGCTGGCGAGGCTGCCGGCGCCGGCCGACGTGGCCGACCGGGCGGTGGAGGCGTGCCTCGGACAGGACTTCGTCGCGACCGGTGCGGCCACCTTCATGTGGGTGGCGGACGTGTACCGGATGACCTGGCGGTATGGCCAGCGCGGGTATCGGTACCTGCACCTGGACGCCGGGCACGTCTGCCAGAACCTGTACCTGGCCGCGGAGGCGGTGGACTGCGGCGCCTGCGGCATCGGCGCCTTCGACGACCACAAGGTCAACGCCCTGCTGGGCCTGGACGGGCAGAAGCACTTTGCCATCTACCTGGCCGCCGTGGGGAAGAAGCCGTAGCGATCTCCGATCCAGGATTTGCGGTTTTCGATTCTGCTCCTGCCCATCGAGATTTCCGATAGAACGGTGTGGAGAGGAGGCATTAGCGGATGGTCCCGCCGGCGGACGCGCCTGAGGTGACGCGCGGCGACATCGTCGCCGGTCTGCGCCGGCTGGGCCTGTCGGCCGGGGCGGGGGTGATGGTGCATTCGTCGCTGAAGAGCTTCGGCCGCGTGGCCGGCGGGCCGGGGACCGTCATCGAGGCCCTCATGGAGGTCATCACGCCGGAAGGCACGCTGATGATGCCTTCGTTCAACCACGGCAGGGCCTTCGGCGAGGGGGCTGCCGGCTACTTCGACCCGCGCACCACCCCCACGACCAACGGGGCCATCCCCGACGCCTTCTGGCGGATGCCCGACGTCTGCCGCAGCCTGCATCCCACACACGCCTTCGCCGCCTGGGGCCGCAGCGCCCGCCGCTACACCCGGTTTCACCACCGCACGCTGACCTGCGGGCCGGACTCACCGCTTGGCCTGGTCGGGCGGGAGGGCGGCTACGGCCTGCTGCTGGGCGTGGACTACCGCGTCAACACCTTCCACCACGTGGTGGAGGTGTCCACGGGGGCGCCGTGCCTCGGCCGGCGGACCGAAAGCCTGCCCATGCTGCTGCCGGACGGGCGAAGGGTGGACGGGCGGACCTGGAGTTGGCGGGAAAAGGGCTGTCCGATCACCGACGGCACGCGGTACGGGCCGCTCATGGCCGCCCGCGGCCTGCAGACCGAGGCGGTGATCGGGGCCTGCCGGGCCATCTGCTTTCGTCTGCGTGACTGCTTCGCCCTCATTGCCGAGCTGCTGCGAACGGGCACGGGCGGTTTTCCGCCGTGCAGCCGCTGTGCTATCCGCCCCAGGCGGGGGCCCCGCACCGTGCCATCGGATTGGGACGAGCGGAAGCAGTGCCTGAAGCCGGACTCGCCGGCCTTGGATTATTAGGCCGACCGCCGGCCGCGCGGACGAAGGTCCGGCCTACAGGGCCATGACGTAGTGAATCTGGCGGGCGACCTCTTTGAAGCCGACGGCCGGGTACAGCCGTTGGCCGACGGGATTGGTGGTGAGCGTCTCGATCCTCGCCTGCTTGAGGCCGAGGCCGCGGAAGTGCTCCAGGGCCCGCAGCAGCAGCTTTCGGCCGATGCCCCGCCCGCGGAAGGGCTTTTCGACGGCCAGGTTGGGGATGCGACCTTGTGATATCTCTTTGTGGAGCTGGGTGGTCACATAGCCGACGACGCGGCCGCCGCACGTGGCGACGAAGCAGTCGCCCGGACCCTGCTGGATCTCACGGCGGACCTCGTCGGCCTTGATGTCCTGCCAGCTCCGGCCGGCAGCAGGCCCCAGGAGGTCCTGGATGGCCTGGTCGATGGACACGCCGGTGAAGGCCTCGCGGGTGATCTCGGCGGCGGCTGCGGCGTCGGCCGCCGTGGCGGGAACGATGAGGATTTCCTCGACCACTTGCAGCTCCACTGCGAGGGGGGGGATTCGAACCCCCATCCCGACGAGTCGGGACCAGGACCTAAACCTGGCGCGTCTGCCAATTCCGCCACCCTCGCGACTTCCCGGGCGCCTGTGAGGGATTCTACGGGACGGCTCGGCCGGGCGGAAGCCTGGGATCGCGCCAAATTTGCCCTTGTCACTAAGCTCCAAGTTGGGCTAAGATATGGATGTTAGGGGAAGCGCCGCCCGCGGTCGTGCGGGCTCGGTTCCCCAGGTTGTGTGTGTCGAACCGTGGCTCTCTCACCGGGCGGGTGAGTCGATTCACCTGCCCAAGCGGGCCCCATTTCCAGGCGGCCCGACGGCCTGCCTGGCCCGCCTCGAAGTCCGCTTGCGGTGTACCGACGTGAATGCTGGCGTCTCAGCAGCAAACAGGTCTGGGCCAGGGCGTTCACCGGACTACCCCGCTGGGCCCCGACTGGCGCTGGGTCAAACTGCTCGACCACGCCGGCCGCCTTGCAGCGGCCGCTTGAGTCTGCCCCCAGCACAGGAGACAGGCCGTGACCAGAGACTTCCGCTGTGACAAAGGCGGCGCAGCCCTCCAGGCTGAGGCGAGGGGCGGCCTGGCGGCAGGGCAGTTTTGTGTGCTGACGCGCGGCGGATTTTCTGATAATGAGAAAGTGGTCAGAAGTGCAACAGGCAGGTGTTTCCACAGGGAGGTGAGGATTAAGGCCGTCCCTCGCCGCCATCGCAGCCCCGCGGCGGCCGGGCCGTCCGTCCGCATCGGCAGGTGAAGGGGAGTGCAGCCATGGTGATAGAGTTTCGCTGCGAGAAGTGCGGTAAGCTGCTGAACATCGAGGCCGAACCTTCCTCAAAGGTCAAGTGCCCTTACTGCAAGGCGAAGCTGGCGGTGCCGGCCGGCGTGGCGTCGCTGCCGCGGCCGCAGGTGCCGCCCGGGGCGGCGCCGCCGGCAGCACCTGCGGTGGCGCAGGCACCGGAGGAAGAATTCATCCCCGAGAGCGAAGATGCCCTGATGGGGGTGATGGCCAAGCTCATGCCGTGGGTCATCAGCCTGTTCCTGCACTTGGGGGTCGGGGTGATTCTGGGGTTTATCACCATTGTGGTGGTCAGGTCGGAGGCCATCGCCGACTACACGGTGGCCTCGGACCAGCTTTCGGACCAGTCGGGCGGCCGGCTGAACCCCGGCGAGCTGAACCCGGAGATGCAGGCCAAGAGCCTCAAGCAGATCAACCAGCAGCAGTGGGCCAATCGCGACTCGACGATTCCCATGGCCAGCCTGGGCGAGACCAAGAGCCGGATCCAGGTCTTCGGGATCGCCGGCGGCTCGGCGGGGGGCCAGTCGGCCGACTTCGGCCTGACCACCGGCGGCAGCGGGGCGGGGCCCAAGAGCCGGTTCTTCGGCACCGGCGGCAACGCCTATCACATCGTGTACGTGGTGGACCGCAGCGGGTCCATGCTGGACAGCTTCGACGAGGTCCGCCGCGAGATGCTCAAGTCCATCAGCCGGCTGAGCCCCACGCAATGCTTCCACGTGATCTTCTTCGCCAGCGGGCCGCCGAAGGAAAACCCCCCGCGGGGGCTGGTGTACGCCACGGTTCCGCGCAAGCGAGAGGCGGCCAAGTACTTGGCGGCCATCCAGCCCCAGGGCCAGACCGACCCCATCCCGGCCCTGGAGCGGGCCTTCCAGGTGCTCAAAGACACCCCCAACACCAAACGCGGCGAGCTCATCTACCTGCTGACCGACGCGGAGTTCCCCGACAACGAGAAGGTCCTGGACGCCATCCGCAAGATGAACGCCAGCAAAGAGGTCCACATTAACACCATCCTGCACCACCACCGCAGCCCCGGGGCCGTGAAGACGCTGCGCGAGATCGCGGCCGAAAATGGAGGCCGATTCAAGTTCGTCGAGCCGAGCGAATGAGCAGAGCCGAAACACGATCTCTGGCCTGTTTCCTGACCGCGACGGCAGCGCTGGCCGCCGCGCCCGTTCCGGGGCGGGCCGACTCCGTCCTGCTGAAAAGCGGGCTCAGGTACGAGCCGGCCACCGTCATGAACGTGGCCGACGGCATCATCGCCTTCCGCCTGGGCAGCGGCACCCTGATCCAGAAACCGCTGGCCCAGGTGGACACCGTCAAGATCGACGGTGAGACGGACTTCAACCGGGGCGAAGACCTTCTCAAAGAGGGCAAGTCTGTCCAGGCGGTCGCGGCCTACAACCAGGCCCAGAAGACCGCTGCCGCGGGGTGGAGGAAAGCGCTGGCCGGGTATCGGCTGCTGAGCGCGGCCGAGGAGGCCGGAGATGTCGAAACGGCCGTGAGGCAGTGGCTGGAGATCGTCGACGCTGCCAACGCGTCCGAGGCGGCCCTGGCCTTGCGGCCCAGGAGACTTGCGGCTCCGCGCAGCCCCGGCAATGACCGGGCCATCGCGCTGCTCAAGGCCAAGGCGGGCGCCGTGAAGGACGGGGCGTATCTCCAGGGGATGCGTGAACTGCTGGCGGAGCTGTATGAGCTCCAGGGATCTTCGAAGCAGGGCCCCGCTGTGGCCACTCGGCCGGCTGAGCCGCCCCAGCCACGGGCCGGCACCAACCCGGTGACCCCGCGCGGCTCGGAGGAGGCGAATCTGAGACAGGCTCGGCTGTCGCTCCAATCCGGGCGGCACGAGGAGGTGCTGCAGCGCCTGGAGCCGTTGCTGAAGACGTTTTCCGCCGCCCAGCTGCCCTCGGCCCTTTACCTCATGGGGGCCGCCCAGTTGGAGCTTTCGAAGAAGGAAGCTGACCCGGACAAGGCCCGGACCCTGCTGTTAGAGGGCGGGCTGAATTTGATGCGAGTGATCGCGCTTTTCCCCGACAGCCAGGACGTCGCCCCCGCCCTGCTGGGGGCGGGCGAAGTCAACGAGCGGCTGAGGAACCTCGAAGGGGCCCGGGCGGCCTACTCGGAATTGGTCAGCCGCCGCGGGCAGTCACCCGAGGCCGAGAAGGCCAAAGAGGCCCTTCAGCGGCTCAGCCCGGACCGCTGACGGGCCAACCGCGCGCGGGGCATTGGAGAGGCCCCGACCGGACGGTCGGCAGGGACGCTGGAAACGTTTGTGGGGGCCGCCTTGAGCGGCCCCGGAAATAGACGAGGAGAAGCCATGCGTGGCAGGTTCTGGATCGGCGTTGCAGTGACGGCCGGCGTGCTGTTGGGCTTCGCGGGCCTGGCCCTGGCCCAGGAAGACGGGCCGGCCGGCCCGGCGAAGTTCAGCTACCTGGACTGGTTCGTCACCAAGGGCGGGCCGATCGGCTGGCTGCTGATCCTCATCGACATCGCCAGCTGGGCCGTCATTATCGAGCACTTCATCAGCATCCGCCGGGCCACCGTCCTGCCCGACCCCGTCCGCGGGCAGATCACCGATATGGTGGATGCCAAGCAATATCGCGAAGTGATCGAGTACACCGTGGCCGAGCCGAGCATGCTCTCCTACATCCTGCACCGTTCCCTGGACGAGGCGGCCCACGGCTACCCGGCCATGGAGCGGGCGATGGAAGAGGCCTCCGAGGAGCGCACCACCAAGCTGCTGCGGAAGATCGAGCTGCTGAACGTCATCGGCAACGTTTCGCCCATGCTGGGGTTGCTGGGGACCGTCTACGGCATGATCCGGGCCTTCAGCGAGATCGTGGCCGCCCAGGAGATGCCCAAGCCGGCGGCCCTGGCCGACAGCATCGGCATCGCCCTGGTCACCACCTTCTGGGGCCTGGTGGTGGCGATTCCTGCCCTGGCCGTGTATGCCACCATGCGGAACCGCATCGACGCCCTGTCCAGCGAAGCCATGGCGGCGTCGCAGGAGATCCTCGCCACGTTTCGCCCCGGCGCCAAGAAAAAGTCCGAGGCCGGGTAGCCCCCTGCGGCGCCCCGGGAGGTCCGAGGATGCCTAAAAGCGTAGTGTACGGTCGAAGCCGGGCGCGGATCGGATTCAACATGACCGCGATGATCGACTGCACCTTCCAGTTGATCATCTTCTTCATGCTGACCACCCAGATGGCCTCGGCGGAGTTTCCGCCCATGAAGCTGCCCGACCCCCACTACAGCGTGGCCGCGGAGATGAAGGAAAACAAGGCCGTCATCAACGTCATGCCCTATTCGGACAGGGAGATCCAGGCCAATCCCTCCAAACTCGGGCTGGCCAGGGTGTATCGCGTGAAGAAAAGCAGCGTCCTCCGGGCCGACCTGGAAAGGCTCGTGGCGGAGCTGAGAAGGCTGAAAATCGAGAGCCCCGATCCCGATAACTTCGCCGTGGAAGTGCGGGCCGACCAAAGGGTCCACTACGACCAGATTCAGCCCGTGTTGC
Organism: Phycisphaerae bacterium SM23_33; assembly: GCA_001303665.1. GTDB lineage: Bacteria > Planctomycetota > Phycisphaerae > SM23-33 > SM23-33 > SM23-33. Next base: position 10,590 of record LJUF01000009.1, read on the forward strand.
AGGCGCTGCAGGAAGCGCGGCTTCAGAACATGCGGATCTCGGCGTTGCGCGGCCGAAAGGAGGAATAGCCATGGCCCGGGCAACGAGACAGCTGGCCGAGAACGGGACGCCCCATTACGAATCCGAGCGGCAAAAGCGGGCCAAGCAGCGCGCGCCGACGATGATCCAGCCGCCGCTGACCCCCATGATCGACGTGACCTTCCAACTGCTGATCTTCTTCCTGCTGGCCTGCAACTTCCGCATGGTCGAAGGCCAGATCCAGGCCAAGCTGCCGGATATTTCCGGCCCGGAGGTGGCCCCGCCGTTCCTGCTGGAACCCATCCGGGTCTCGCTGGCGCCGGCCGGCACGGAAGGCGAAGGCGTGCTCATAGAAATCGGCGGGGTCCGCACCACACGCGACCCGCTGGAGCTGCACGCGGTGCTGAAGCAGCTGCGGGACCGCTACCAGTCCGATGAGGTGCCGGTGATCATCCAGCCCGCGGCCGAGGTCCGATGGGCCCACGTGGTGGACGCCTTTAACCAGGCGGTACGGGCCCGCTTCAAGAACGTAGCCTTGGCCCCCGCCGAAACGTAGTGACGTGCCGACCCGGGCTCGGCGCCGTGCGGAGGATCGAGCGCCGGTCCGGCCCAGGCGGCGGCAAAGCTGCCCCGGGCGGCCGGCGGGCGAATACGGGGCGGCAGGCTGCATCATGCAGAAGACGCCACTGACAACTGCGGTTGCCCTGGCGGTGGTGAATTGGGGGTGTCTGTCGATCACCTTCGCCGCCGAGCCCAGCCCCTACGAGCGGCTGCATAACGACAAGCTCACCGAGAAGCTGGCGGAAATGAAAATGCCCGAGCTTCTTGAGGAGCTGCTTGGCAAGCAGGTGCGGAGGCAGCTCGAAGAGGCCCTTGGAACCACCGACCAGGAAAAAAGAGACCGCCTCCTCCAGGAGGTCAGCGCCCTTCAGCGGCGGCTCATCAAGGCGACGGCCGAGCTCCAGGACACCGAGGGGGTGCTGCGGCACTTCCGCTTCCGCCTGGACCTCGTGATCACCGAGGGGATCACCAAGGTCGACCCCTACGCGGAGCGGCTGCTGTACTTCCTGGGCACGGAGAAGGACCGGGCGGCCGTCGCCAAGTACACCGAGGGGGCCCTGGGGCCGCTCAACGCCCTCCAGACGGACCTGGAGCGGACGCACGGCCAGTGGGCGCGCGACCAGGACAGGATGATCACCGGCGTGCTGTGGAGGCTGGAGGCTCTCATGGAGGAGGCCCGGTATCGCGGGGCGTGGGTCCGCTTCTACCGCGGCGTGGTCCTGGCCAAGGATTCCCAGGAACGGCACCTGCTGCTGCCGCAGGCAATCGACGACGTGAAGGAGTTCGCCAACGCGGAGGACAACGACAGCGGCGTGAAGTTCACCTCGCTGCTGCTTTCGGGCATGGCCGCCAGGGAGCTGGGCCTGTGGGAGCAGGCCGCCAGCTACCTGAAGCGGGCCGGCGACCCGCAGGCCCGCTCGACCACGCAGCTCAAGGCCAGGTTCGAGGCGGTCCGCATCTCCATCGACCAGGGGCGGTTTGACGAAGCAGACAACCGCATCCAGCAGTTCGTCGAGGAAGGCAGCCGGCTGCCCGAGCTGCCCAAGGTGGCCTTGGAGATGCAATCCGCCCTGCTCAGGTTCAAGGTCAAAATGGAGCGGGCCGAGGCCCAGAAGGCCGGCGATCACAAGCTGTACGAGAAGCTCCGCGGCGAGGCCGGCCGCGAGCTGGTGGACTTCGTGGAGAAGTATCCCATGTATCGCGAGGCCTTCTGGGACCGGATCGCCCCGCTTTTTGAGGAGGCCGACCCCGACTCGCTGGACCCGCCCATGCAGCTGGCCCTGGGCGTGAAGGAATTCTCCAAGCAGACCGGCGAAGGTTACAACAAGGCCGAGAAGCTCTTCCGCGCCGTGGCCAATTCCGCCAAGGCCCCCGACAGCTCCAAGGCCAGCGCCCTGTGGTACCTGGGGCTGATCAAGAACGCCCAGCGAAAGAACCTCGAGGCCGCCAGGTTCTTCCGCGAGCTGGCCGAAAACTATGCCAAAGACCCCAAGGCCAAGGAGTCCGCCCTGAATTCGGTCAAGAGCTTCCAGGGCATCCTCATTGAGCGGAAGGTCACGGCCGACAAGCTGGGGATGGACTTCGTCAGGGAGTACGCCCGGTCGCTGCGGGTGCTGGTGGATGGCTGGGGGAAGGACGACCGGAAAATCCGTACCTACAACTACGAGCTGGGCGTGATGCTGGAGGCCCTCGGCCAGAACCGGGAGGCGGTCGAGGCCCTGAAGCAGATTCCCGAGGAGTCGGAGCTTTCCATGCCCGCCCGGTATCGCATCCTGGAGGTGACCGTCAACGACCTGCTGGACGCCACGACCATGCAGGCGTCGCTGCGTGGGCGGCTGGCCCATAGCCTGATCGGCGATCTGACCAGGTACATGGAGCGGGCGCGGGCATACGCCGGCACGGTCTCCGACAAGGAGCGTGCCGAGCAGGCACTGGCCTGGGGCGCCGAGTGTGGCATGCTCATCGCCCAGTTGCACAAGGACGTGCTGAACGACCCCGCCGAGGCCATGCAGCGGGCCAAGGAGCTGGCCAACGACCCCACCTGGAAGCAGGTGCCCGCCGTGGCCCGCCGCAGCCAGCAGTTCGTCGTCGGCGTCCTGCTGGAGGCCGGCCAGCCCGAGAAGGTCATCCCGGATCTGATCGCCCTTACCAGGGACGACCCGGGCGGGGCGGAAAAGCTGCTGGTCCAGGCGGTAGGCCAGATCGGCGAGCGGATAGAGCGGCTGATGTACGCCGCCGATCCCGCGGCGAAACAGCAGCTGGAGGGGCTGCGAGCGGCCTACAAGATCTTCGCGGAGGAGCTGTACAAGTTCGTCGAACGCAGCGGCGGCGTGCCGGAGCAGCAGAAGGCCCCCTTCAAGCAGGCCCTGGCGCACGCTTACGAGTTCGGGACCAAGCAGGAGGCCGAGAAGTCGCTGGAGCTGTACCTCCAGCTGCACGACCAGAACCGCACCGACGCCAACATCGTGCGCGGGCTGGCCAGGGCGTATCGCGTGCTGGGCCAGCCGCAGAAGGCGATGCCGTACTACAACAGGCTGATCAGCGGGCTGCCGGAAAAGTCGCCGCACTGGTGGCGGGCCCAGTTCGAACGCCTGGAGTATGCCCTGGACATTTACGCCGGAAACGAAACGGAGCTGAACAAGATCCCCATCCAGATCCGCATGCTCCGCGACAAGGACAGGGACATGGGCGGGTACTGGCAGCAGTTCAACAAGGTCGAGGCCCGGGCCAAGGAAATAACCGGCTCGGCCTCGCCTGCCGGCGCCGCCAGCCGCGGCAGCGGCTTTTAGGCTTGGCGGGCGGACCGTCGGCAAGGCGGGTTTGAACGGCGCGGCGGTTTGGTCTATACTTCGCCATGCAGGCGGCATAGCCAAGCGGACCAAGGCGACGGATTGCAAATCCGTTATTCGTGGGTTCGAATCCCACTGCCGCCTTTGCCGATACACATGCTGTAGCGGGCTTGCGTGCGGCTGCGGCGCCGGGGCGGGTGGGTTGCGTCGCGCCCGCCGGCCGACAAAAGCAGTAGGGCGAGGTGAGACCATGACCAGGAAACAGCTGCTGGCGATCGTTGTGGTGGCGGCGGTTACGATCTCGACGGCCGTCGTCGCCAAGCAACAAACGGTGCTGCTCAAGGACGGGCGCAGGCTCAGCGGCGAGGTCACAAAGACCAAGGACGGCTACGAGATCAAGACCCCTGCCGGCACGGTCGTGCTGGCCGCCCAGGACGTGCTGCGGGTCGAGGAGGCCGTCACCCCCGGCGAGGAGTTCAAGAAGCGGCTGGCCGCGACCGACCCGCAGGACCCCGAGGCCCTCTACCGGCTGGCCTCCTGGGCCAGGGACAACGACATGCTGACTGAGGCCCGCGACCTGCTCAAGAAGGTGATGGCCCTGAGCCCGAACCACGAGGGTGCCAGATTGCTGCTGAGGCTCGTCGAGATCAGCCTGGCCAGCAAGCTGGCGACGGCCACCGCCCAGAGCCAGCCCGAGGCCCCCCTGGTGGACGCCTCCAAGCTGCTGACGATGGAGGACGTGTACCGCATCCGCCTGCTGGAGCTGAGCTCGCGTGACCGGCTGTCCATCGAGTTCCGCGACAAGGTGCTGGAGCAGTTCATCGAGGCCATGAGGGGCCGCGACGTTCTCAGCCGGGCGGAAGAGAGGCGCTTCAGGGGCTGGGACAGGGTCCGCCAGGCCATGTACATGCTGGACAACACGGACCGGGCCGATACGGCTATTCGAGACAACATCCTGGTTAAGGGCGATCCGGAAGTGTTCCGGACCTTCCGCGGGCGGATCTGGCCGGTCATCAATGAGAGCTGCGCCAGACCCAGTTGCCACGGCGGGGTGAAGGGCGCCGGCCAGTTGAAGCTGTTCGACATGCCCGTCACGGACGATCGGGTCCTGTACACGAACTTTTACATCCTGCACGCCTGGCAGCGCGACGGACGAAAGCTCATCAACCGGGATCAGCCCGGGAATTCGATGCTGCTTCAGGCCGGCCTGCCCACGCACATCGCCAAGCAGGGCCTGGCCCATCCCAAGGAGGTCGTGCCGCCGGTGTTCCCCAGCGAAAGAGACCGCAACTTCCGCGTCATTGAAGAGTGGATACTGACCTTGCGGAGGCCGTTCCTGCCGCCGGGCTACCGCGTGAGCTACAAGCTGCCGGGCTTGCAGCAGGAGGAGCCCCCGGCCACGACGGCCCCGGCGCCGCTGGAGTGAGCTGCCCAAGCCGCCGGGCGGGGCGGCGGGCGGTCCGGCCCAATCTGGATATGCCGGTGCAGTATATCTTCCTGTTCATCCTGATCGGGGCACTGGGGATCGGCTTGGTGGTTCTGGGCCTGATGGGCCTGCACCAGAGGCGCCGGCGGGGCCTCATGGCCAGAGCGGCCCACGAGATGGGGATGAAGTTCTCCGCGGGCGACCCGTTCGACCTCACCAGAAGATACTCGGCCTTCGTCCTGTCCTCGGCCGGGCACAGCCAGCGGGCCGAGAACGTGCTCTACGGCCGGTACGAGGGCTGGTACCTGCGGATCTTCGACTATCACCTGGAGTGCGGCCACGGGCCGCGCCGGCTGACGCGGCGATACAGCGTCATCGTGGCCGACACCGACCTGATCATCCCCTCGGCCCTGATGTGGCACAGCGACGACGCCGAGCATGCTCCGCTGGCCGCCCGCCGCCCCGTCGGCCGGGTGAGGCAGTGGCTGGTTATCTCGGGCGCGTGGTTTGCCCCCGCCCTGGCGGAGGCCTTTGCCGACTTTGCCGATCAGCCGGTGGGCCTCCAGACCAACTACGGGTCGGTGATGCTCTGCTCGGCGGCGCGTTTCAAGCCGGCGGAGCTGCCGGCGAAGATGAATTCGGCCGTGGCCGGACTGTCGGCCCTGCGGGCCGAGGGCGGAGCCCTTTGAGCGACCCTCCCTGCCGGCAGGAAGCGCCCGGCGCCGCCCAGAGGCTATTGCAGCCCGCAGACCTTTCTGCTACAAACAGGCCCGCCGGATGCAATGCCATGAAGGAGGCCGTGAACGTGCGCTACGCCGGATGGTTGAAAACGGTGCTGCTGGGGTCGCTGCTGGTGGCCGGGTGTGGGGATTCCGGGAAGGCCGCGGCCAGAAAGAAGCTCGCCGACCGGGTGGATGAGGCCAGGAGGCTCTACGGCCATGCCGCTAGCACGCTGGCCTATCCGTCCTACGTCGACAAGGTCACCGGGCTGAGCGTCGCCCTGGACGAGACGGTCGTCCTCAAGGACGGGACACGCCTGGAAGGGCAGGTCACCCGCGTCGGCAGGAAATACCGGATCCAGGCCCGCACCGGCCAAGCCATGGAGGTCTCCGCCGACCAGGTAGCCAGGATCGACATGTTCAAAACGCCCGACGCGGACATTGACGTTTCCACCCAGCCGGCACAGACCAGCGAGGCGGTGAAGCTTCTCGACCGGGCCAGGGGCCTGGTCTCCGACGCCCTCCAGGCCAATCCCAAGGCCTCCCCGGGCGCCAAGGCCGATGCCGAGCAACTGCTGGGGGATATCGAATTCGCAAGAGGGAATCTGTTGGCCGGGCAGGCCGATCAGCTTCGGCGGCGGGGGGCCGAGCTGCGCGGCCATGCCCGTGCCCTGGTCAACGTCGCCCGCAATCACGCCGTCCTGATGGATTTCAGCAAGGCCCTGGCGAACATGTCGCGGAAGAAGATCCAGCAGACCCACGACGACGGTCAGAAGGAGCTCGCGGCGGTCAACGCCAGGATCGACGCGATCGACGTCAAGATCGCTGATAGGCGCAAGCAGATGGCGGCGCTGACGGCCGGCAACGCCGAACTGCTCAAGGAAGTGCAGTCGCTGCGCGACGAAAGCGAGCGGGAAGGCGGGCCCAAGGGGCTGGAGCTGCTGAAGCAGGCCCACGCCCGGGACAGGACCAGGAACGACAATCAGGCCAAGATTGACGCCGCCGTCGGCGAGATCGACAACCTTCTGGTGGACAAGGGCCTGGAGCAGGGCAACGCCGCGGCGGTCCAGGCAAAGCTGGCGGTGATCAAGGCTCACCTGGCGAGCATGGACGAGCACGCGCAGGCGGCGGAAAAGGCAGCCCAGCAGGCCCAGGCCGACGTGGACCGGACCTTCAAGGACGTGCAGGCCGTCGCCGAACGGATCGTGCAGACCTGCCGGGAGGCGGCGGCCAAGGAGCCCGCGGCCCTGAATGCCCTGGCCGCGTCGGCTGGCCACTTCGGCGGGTCGGAGACTCAGGTACGCGCCGAACGCCAGGCCGCCGAGTCGGTCCAGGGCGAACGGGCCGGGGCCCTCACCGAAGTCGTCAGAGAGCTAGCGGACGACAAGCACCTGGCCGGCATCGTCGCGGCCGGGGCCTCGGCCGAACTGGCCCAGGGCGAGCTGCGCTCCCAGCAACTGGCGGCGGCCAAGGACAACGCCGCTCTGGCCCAGGCCATCACCGAGCTGGCCAAGCAGATAGGCCAGGACCCGCCGGCCGTCGTCGAGCAACTGAAGGCCCCCCTGGCCAATGAGGCTGCAACCCGTCAATCGGCCGTGAAGAACTACCAGCAGGCCGAGGCCGGCCTGGAACGCGTCGTCCAGACACACCTGAGAGACAGCATCGGCAGGAACACCCTGTGGATCTATCAGGGGCAGTTGGCAGACACGTACTTGGGGCACTACCGGCTCACCGGAGACGCCGACGTGCTGACCAAGGCCAAGAAGTCCGTGGATGACGCCTTGAGCGGCAGGGAGCAATCGGATTACCTGCGTTCGGTGGTCCGGCTGCGGGGGTTGATCGAGGCGGCGGGGGAATAGTCTGGGCCTTGGGGTGGGCAATCGCGTGGACACCCGCCGCCGGTCTGGGCAGTATTTCCCGAAACCTCCCGGCTGAGCGGGCCGAGCCGTCACGGCCTGATTCTCGTAAGACTCTTCAGGACAAAGCCTAACGCTTTGGGCCGCGCTGCCGGCGGGCTTTGGCACGGGGTGTGCAGACCAACTGTCCATTGCGGAGGCCTGCCGGCCTTCCGCCGGTTGCCTGAGGCGGCTTTCCCCTGACGCCGGCCCTTTTGCCCCGGGCCCCAACGCGGCCGTTTATATCACGATTTAGCTTGCGTTCCCACGTCGCCTGGGGCATAATAGGTCGGTGAGGTTGGCAGCTAGGGCTCCGGAACGGATCAGCGGTTCGCGGAACCCGACCCACAGGGCGCCAGCCTCTGGCCGAAGCAAAGGAGTGGAGTGATGCGCGGCTATAAGAGCAAACCTGTGGGAGAGCTGGCGAAGCAGTTGACCGCCGGCCTGGTGCGCCTCCGGAAGGGGTACGTCGACTCCGCGGAAGCTCTGCTGCGGATCATCAAGCCCGAGGTGGAGTATCCTTACGAGTTCGTCGTCTACCGCCTGACGGGATACCGTGCGCGCTCAGACACGATGGCTCCGGTGTTGGGGGCCGGGCTTCGGCATGACCTGCTCCACCTGATTTTGGAGCTTTGCGAAAGCTTCGATCTTCCGGCCGATTCCTACTCCGAGCTGGTCTATGACACCCCCAGCTTGGCGCGGCGCTTCCGGGTTTCGACCAAGACCGTTCAGCGCTGGCGCCGGCGCGGGCTGGTGGCGCGGAAGCTGGTCTTCGCCGACGGCAAGAAACGAATCGGCTTCCTTCACAATTCCGTTCGCGCCTTTATCGACCGGCGCCGCCAGGCCATGCTGCGCTCGGTCCGCTTCACCCAGATGACCGACGCCGAACGCCAGGAGATCCTCCGCCGCGCCAAACGCATCGTCAGCTGCACGGGCTGCTGCCTGCACGAGGTCAGCAAGCGATTGGCGGCCCGCACGGGCAGGGCGGTCGAAACCATTCGATACACCATCCGCCGGCACGACCGCGACAACCCCCACGACGCCATCTTCCCGGACCACGACGCCCCCCTCAACGGTCAGGCCAAGGCCGTCGTCTACCGCTGCTTCCTCCAGGGCGTGCCCGTGCCGTCGCTGGCGAAACGCTACGGACGCAGCCGGGGCAGCATCTACCGCGTCATCAACGAGATGCGGGCCCGGCAGCTGCTGAACCGCAGAATCGAGTACGTCTACAACCCGCAGTTCGACCTGCCCGGCGCGGAGGAGCTGATATTGCAGGAGCCTCAGGAGCCTTCCGCCGCAGACGCCAAGCCGCGGCGGGCGCGGCCGCCGCGGGACCTGCCGCCGTACCTCCAGGCCCTGTATGACCTGCCGCTGCTGACGCCTGCCCGGGAACGGCATCTGTTCACGAAATACAACTACCTGAAATACAGGGCCGACCAGCTCCGCCGGAAGCTGGACCTCAACCACGTCCGGGCCGCCCACCTGCGCAAGGTCGAGCAGGTCCTGGTGCAGGCCGACGCCGTCAAGAACCAGATCATCCGCGCGAACCTGCGGCTGGTCGTCTCCATCGCCAAGAAGCACCTGAACGGGCCGCAGACGCTGTTCGAGCTGATCAGCGACGGCAACATCTCGCTCATGCGCGCCATCGAGAAGTTCGACTGTTCCCGCGGCTTCAAGTTCTCCACCTACGCCTCCTGGGCCATCATGAAGAACTTCGCCAGGTCGGTTCCCAGGGAGAAGTACCTGCTGGACCGTTTCATGACCGGCGCCGAGGAGGTGATGGAGCTGGCCGG
>LJUF01000009.1:19815-29405 GCA_001303665.1 Phycisphaerae bacterium SM23_33
AACTGCTGCCGCGCGAGCGCGCCATCATCGTGCGGCACTATGGGCTGGGGGAGGGCAATGAGTCCCAGACGCTTGCCCAGTTGAGCGAGAAGTTGGGAATCTCCAAGGAGCGCGTCCGCCAGATCGAATACAAGGCCATCGAGAAGTTGCGGACCATGCTCCAGCCGGTCAAGGCTGACCTGCTGCGGTAGATTCACCGGCCGGCAGGCGCCGGGATTCTTCCCATGCCAAGCAACACCATGATCGTCAAAGTTGTTGCGCTGCTGATGGCTGTGGGACTGGGGCTGCTGGCATGGTACCTGGCGCCCTCGGTCGGCCAAGACGCCCCGCGTGCGGCTTCCGACACCCGACCGCGCGCCGACCCTGCCGGCAGCGGCGCCCCGCCGCCTGCCGCGACCCATCAGGCGGAAACGGCGAGCACGTACCCTTCCCGGCGGCTGGCGGAGGCGGCCCAGGCCCAGGCCAAGAACATCCTCGCCCGAATGGACGGGAGCTTCCGGGCCGTCGTTTCCCCGCCCTTCGTGGTGGTCGGCAACCTGCCTGAGAACCACTTGCGGCGGATGGCTGAAGACAGCGTCATGGCGCCGGCCAGGGCGATGTGGCGAGGCTATTTTCAGCGCCGGCCCACCCACGTCATCACCGTACTGCTGTTCCGGGACGGCGAAAGCTACAAGCTCTGGGCAAAGAAACTCTTGAACGACACCCGGGTGCCGTATTTCGGCTACTACAAGCCCGCCGAGCGGATCATGGTCATGAATATCTCCACCGGCACGGGGACGCTCGTGCACGAGCTGACCCACGCCCTGATCGTGTACGATTTTCCGGGCGTGCCGACGTGGTTCAACGAAGGCCTGGCCAGCCTGCACGAGCAATGCTACGTCATGCCGGACCGCCTGGTTGGCGACGTCAACTGGCGGCTGCCGCACCTGCAAACCGCGATCCGGCAAAACAAGCTCCGCCCGCTGCGGGAGCTGGTCACGCGCGACGATTTCTACGGCCCGCAGCAGGGCATCAATTACGCCCAGGCCAGATACTTCGTCATGTACCTCCAGCAGCAGGGGCTGCTCAAGGAGTTCTATGGCCGCTTCCGCCGGGACGGGGCAGAGAAGGGCGCCGTCAAAATCATCGAGGAGGTCTTGGCCGCTCCCATCGAGCAGGTCGAGGCGGATTACGTCAAGTGGGCAGCGACCCTGCGTTGGCCCAAACGCTAGTAGTCAACCTGGAATCGGTGGCTCGCCCGCGATTTCAAGGTTGACGCACTACCGGGTCGGTGTTTCGGTCCGCGGCGCGAAAAGGAACAGCGCCGCCGCGACCATCAGCAGCGACACCACGACCACCCCAGTGCGCTGGAGCGGATCGGACAGCCGCCTGCCGGCGGCCGCGAAGGCGTCTTCGCGCGGCGCCGGGGGCAGCATCGCTTCCTGGAGGATCCGGGAGGGCACGGCCAACTCTGCCGGCGGCAGATCCACCGGGAGCGTTTGGAAGCGAGCCGGGCGGTAGTTGCAGTGCCGCATCATCAGCCGGGTCCGCAGCACCGGGTCCGTTTCCATCGCCCGGATCAGCCGGTCGTTGTACGCCGCCAGCCGCTGTTCGCATTGGACCTGATGGGCCAGAGCGTCGCGCCGCCCCTCCAACTCCAGCAGGGCAGCGTATTCGGGCAGGAGCACGGCCGACGCCAGCGCACACAAACCCGTCAGGCTGAGCAACATGAACCAGAACAGCCCCGCGGCCGAGGAGCTCCTGCCGGCCGGCCTGGCCGAATACGGCGATGTGTAGGTCATGACCTGCCTTCCCTGGCGTTGTCTTGGCATCCGTGCGGCGTCATTGTAGCTGCCAGCCCGGCGGCACGCCATCTCGGGATCTGTTTTTTTATCGTCCTTTACGCCGGCATTTGGCTAATGAAATGTGCCGCTGGGGGCGCTGGCCGCGGGGAGCTTGAGCTTTCCGCGGTAGTAGCCGGGAAGGTCGACCTCGGCGGCCGTTTCCCAGAGCCCGCGCCTTGCCTTCATGGCCTCCTTCTGCGCCCGGGCGAACCGCCCGGACAGCGGGTGCTCGAAGCGCGGGTCGGCGTATCCGTGGCCGGTGGTGACGATGGACTCGTTGAGGTTCTCCCCGCCGGGGCCGATCACGTAGGCCAGTAGCCGCCTGTAAGTGTCTCGCGTTCGCAGGGGGTCCAGCTCCAGCGTGACGGTCTTGTGCAGGGCCTTTTCCCGCAGGTACCCGGCGGCCTCCAGGCTGAAGTGCTGCACGGGCGTGTCGGGCTTGACCGACTCCGGTGTGTCCACCCCCAGCAGTCGGACGCGGGTGCTGCCATACCGGCCGTCGGGGCAGTCCACGTCGAGCGTGTCGCCGTCCACGACGCGGACCACCTTGAACTGCCGGGCGTGGTATTTCGGCCAGTCCGGGGTCTTCCTCCGCCCGAAGAGGCCCGCCCGGTCGGCCAGGGCCAGAAGCGCCGCCATCGCCGCGATTGCCGCCGCCCAGGCCGCGCGCCGGCCGAGGTAACGCGCCCGCCGCCGGAAAACGGTAAGTCGCACTGCGCGTTTGGACGGGCTCATGACAGGTATCGGACCCTCAGCCCCGCCGAAAGCTCACACCCCGCTGCGCGTGGGCCATGGGGCACGTTGAAGGCTTCCGTCGGCAACTCCCCGCCTGGCTGCGGTTCAGCGCTTCTCAGCGGATTTGGCCTTTTTTCCGCGACCGCGTCATCCTTCTGGTCGGCGTCTTTCCCAGGTCGAACGCGTCGTGGACCAGCCGAAGCGCCTTGGGACCCTCGGCCCGGTCCACGATGCAGGAGATCTTGATCTCGCTGGTCGTGATGTTGCGGATGTTGATGCCGGCCTTGCCAAAGGCAGCGAACATCCGCTGGGCCACGCCGGTGTGGACCCGCATGCCGACCCCGACGACGGAGACCTTGGCCAGCCCGTCTTCGAACTCGGCGGTCATGCCCTTCATCGTCCCGCACAGCTCGCGGCAGACCTTCCGGGCGTCGGGCAGGTCCGGCAGGTCCACGGTGAAGGCCACCGTCGCCAGCTTCCGGGTGGTCTCGGTCTGGATGATGTCGTCCACGACGATGTTGGCGGCGGCCAGGGCGTGGAAGATGCTGGCCGCCACGCCGGGCCGGTCGGGAACGTTCTTGAGCGTGATCCGCGCCAGGGCCTTCTTCAGTGCCGCGCCGCTGACGACGATGCGCTCCATTTCCTCTGTCTCGGCCACGATCATGGTCCCTTTCCTGTGGGTCAGGCTGCTGCGCACGTGGATCGGCACGTCGTACTTCTTGGCAAACTCGACGGCCCGGTTGTGCAGCACGGAAGCGCCCAGCGAGGCCAGCTCGAGCATCTCGTCGTAGCTGATCCGGTCGAGCTTGCGGGCGTTGGGCACGATCCGCGGATCGGCGGTGTAGATGCCGTCCACGTCGGTGTAGTTCTCGCACTCGGCGGCGAGGCTGGCGGCGATGGCCACCAGCGTCACGTTGGAGCCGCCCCGGCCGAGGGTGGTAACGGCGCCTTTCTCGGTCACACCCTGGAAGCCGGCGACGATGACGATCCTGCCGGCGTCGAGCTCGCGGCGGACCCGCTGCACGTCGATGCGCTTGATCCGCGCCTTGGTGTGCACGTCGTCGGTGATCAGCCCGATCTGCCCGGCGGTGAAGCTGATCGCCGGCCAGCCCATCTGCTGCAGGGCCATGGCCATTAGCGAGATGGTCACCTGCTCGCCGGTGGCCAGCAGCTGGTCCATCTCCCGCTTGGGTGGGCTGTCGGTGACCTGGCCGGCCAGCTCGTGCAGCTCGTCGGTGGTCTTGCCCATGGCGGAAACGACCATGACCACCTGCCGGCCTCGCCTGCGGGCGCGGATCGCGCGGCGGGCGGCGGCCCGAATCTTCTCGGCGTCGGCGACGCTCGTGCCGCCGAATTTCATCACCACAGCGTTCATGGTTATCCCGCTCCGCCCGGGCCGCCTCATGCCAGTCCAAGACGGCCGCGGAAAGCGTAGTAGGATAAGCCACCCCTCACGCGCTGCCAAGCACGTTCTTGGGCCGGATCGGCTGGACCTGGGCGGTGGACTTCCCCCGGTGGATGCACCCCCGCGGCCGTGCCGGCTCAGCGCACCTTCAGGAAGAACTCCATCAGCTCCCACCCCCGGTCGATCTTCAGGTCGGTCTTGCCGGCGGCCTCTTCGGTGAAGGGCTCCTTGACCACGCTGGCCACCCGCGTGCCCGCAATCGCGAACGGAACCGCCTCGGCCGTGTGCGTCCGCCGGGTGCAGGGCGTGGGGTGATCGGGCAGCAGCAGCAGCCGCCAGTCGTCGCTGCCGCCCTGCAGGTGCGCCAGCAGCGGGCCCACAATGTGCCGGTCAATCTGCTCCAGGGCGCGGACCTTGCCGACGGCATCGGCCTGGTGGCTGGCCTCATCGGGCGCCTCGATGTGCACGCACACCAGGTCGTGATCGCCCAGGGCCTCCACGGCGGCCGATCCCTTCCCGGCATAGTTGGTGTCCAGGAAACCCGTTGCCCCGGGCACCTCGATGCAGTCCCAGCCGATCAGCTTGGCCAGCCCGCGCACCAGGTCCACGGCCGTGATGGCCGAGCCGCGTATCCCGAAGCGCTCCGCAAAGGACGGCAGCCGCGGCGACCGCCCGCCGCCCCACAGCCAGATGTGCGTGGCCGGGTTCTCGCCCAGGTCGCGCCGGACCTGATTGATTTCGTGCCCGCCCAGGATGGACTCGCTCCGCTGGATCAAGGTGGCAAGGATTTCGCTGCCGGGCCCTCGCGGCATGTGGGCCGCCACCGGCTGTCCCAGGATGTCGTGGGGCGGGGTCGTGGCGATGTCCACGCGTCCGGCCACGGTCATCAGGTGGCGGTAGGAAATGCCGGGGTGGAAGCGAATGCGGTCGCCGGCGAGCAGGCGGTTGAGCTCGGCGATGAGGGCCGTGGCCTCTTCGGTGGTGATGTGCCCGGCGGAGTGGTCGTCCATGATGCCGTCGGTGATGGTGACGAAGTTGCAGCGGAAGACCCATTCCTCCGGGCCAATCTCAAGCCCGCGGGCGGCGGCTTCCAGGGGCGCCCGCCCGGTGTAGTACTGGCGCGGGTCGTATCCGAGCACAGAGAGCATGGCCACGTCCGAGCCCGGATCCATGCCCGGGGGCACGGTGCGGACCATGCCCAGCTTGCCCATGCCGGAAAGGCGGTTCATGTTGGGGAGGTTGGCTGCGGCCAGGGGGGTCCGCCCCCGCAGCTCGTCCAGGGGAACGTCCGCGGCTCCGTCCGGAATGACGATGGCGTATTTCATTTCGCGCCCGACATGCTGCCGTTGCTGATTTACCCGCCGCCGGCGGTCCGTCGGCGGTCGTTCAATTATTCCAAACCCTCCGCCGGCTCGTCCACCATGCGGATGCACACGCAGGGGGCCTTGACCGTCGGGTGGGTGTTGACAACGTTCAGGGCCGCCTTCAGGTTGCCTTCCAGCGCTCGGTGGGTGGTGATGACGATGGGCACGCTGTCGTCCGCCGAGCCCCCGGCGGCCTCGTGCTGGAGCACCGACCGGATGCTGATCTTGCGGTCGCCGAGCACCTTGGCGATGGTGGCCAGCACGCCCGGCCTGTCCGCCACCTGGAGGCGCAGGTAGTAACGGCAGCGGACGGCCTCGATGTCCAGTTGGTTTGCCTGCTGGCTGCGGTCCGGCCAGATGCCCAGGAGCTGAAAATTTCGCTGGGCGTTGCCCAGGGCCACGGTCAGCAGGTCGGCGACGACGGCCGCTGCCGTGGGCGTGCCGCCGGCGCCGCGGCCGTAGTACATGGTGTGGCCGGAGTTGCGGGCATACACGCTGACCGCGTTGAAAGGGCCGGAGACCCACGCCAGGGGGTGCCGCCTTGAGATGAAGGCCGGGTGCACCCGCAGCGACAGCCCCTCGGCCTGGCCGCGGGCAATGGCCAGCAGCTTGATCACGTAGCCCAGCTCCTGCCCGTAGCGGATGTCCTGGAGCTGGAGCCGGTCGATGCCTTCCACGTGGATCTTTTCGAAATCCACCCGCCGGGCGAAGGCCAGGGCCGCCATGATCGCCAGCTTGTGGGTGGAGTCGATCCCGGCCACGTCCAGCGTCGGGTCGGCTTCGGCCAGCCCGCACTGCTGGGCCGCGGCCAGGGCGTCGGCGTAGCTCTGGTCACGTTCGGTCATGGCCGTGAGGATGTAGTTGCAGGTGCCGTTGACGATGCCGTAGATCGCCTCGACGCGGTCGGCGGCCAGTTGGCCGCTCAGGGCCGAGATGATCGGGATGGCCCCGGCGCAGCTGGCCTCGAAGGCGATGCACACGCCGTGCTGGCGCGCCAGCGCCCACAGCTCCGGGCCGTGTTGGGCCAGCAGCGCCTTGTTGGCGGTCACCACGTGCTTGCCCGCGCGCAGGGCCTCGGCGACGACCTCCCGGGCGGCCGTGGTGCCCCCGACCAGCTCCACCACCACGTCCACGCCCTCGCCGGACAGGGCCTGGTCGAGCTTTCCGCAGAACAGGCCTTCGTCCAGGCCCAGCTCGCGGGCATGGGTGAAATCCAGGTCCACGATGGCGCGGAGCTTCAGGTCGACGGCGGCGCGGCCGGCGAGGTGGTCGGCCTGTTCGGTGAGGACGCGTGCGGTCGCCCCGCCTACCGTTCCGCAGCCGACCAACACAACGCCACATTCCTTGCGGCCGGTCATGCAAACTCTCCCGGGGCCCTGTTCTGCTGACGGATGCAAGTCGGCTCGCGACCAGGTGAGCGAATGGTAAGTCGGCTGCCCGCACCGGTCAAGCGGTGAGATTCCGCGGCTACTTGATGAACCTCATGATGTCCTGGTAGGTCAGGGCCAGGAACAGCCCGATGATGAGTGCCAGCCCCGCGAATTGTATGGCGGCCTGGACCCTGCCCGGCAGTGGCCGGCCGCGGGCCTTCTCGATCAGGACCAGCGCCGCGTGGCCCCCGTCCAGGACCGGCAGCGGCAGGAAGTTGAAAACGGCAATGATGATCGACAGCATGGCCATGAAGTACACGAAGTCGACGGCGCTTTTCCGGGCGATGCGGATGCCCGCCGCCCCGATCCCCACGGGGCCGGCGGCGCCTCCCGTTCCAATCCGGCGCTGAAGGATCCGGACGATGCTCACGTAGGTGGTGGCGATGAATTCCTGGGTATCCCAGACGCTCCAGCCCAGGGCCTGCACGGGGCTGCCGCGCACCGGCGGCGTCTGCACCACTTCCAGCTCGCCCAGGCTGATGGCGGGGATGTCGAAGAAGTACTTCTCCGGGTCGAATTTCTTCTCGGTCAGTGGCCCGATCGGGGCCGGGTGTTCGGCCCCGGCCAGCGCGTACACCAGCGTCACGTCTTCTCCGGCGGCGGCCTTGAGGGCGTTGTACACCTCGGGCCAGGTCTTTACCGGCGTGTCGTTGACGCGGGTGATGACCGCGCCGGGTTGGACCCCCGCCGCGGCGGTGGGGGAGTCTTCCGCGACCTGGGCGACAATCGTCTCGCCCTGGACCGGCAGCCACCGGGCGCCGATGTCCGTCCGCCCTCCTTTACGGTACGGGGTGATCTTGGCCTGGACGGGCTGGCCGTCGCGCAGCACGCGGATGACCGTCTGCTTCCTGTATAGCTGCTTGTTGGCCTCGGCCAGTTGCCTCTGGCTGGGGTCCTGCACGCCGGCGTACTCGACGATGATGTCGCCGACGCGCAGCCCGGCCTTGGCCGCAGGGGAGCCCGGCGCCGCCTGCCCGATCTCCACGCGGGCGGCCATGCCCAGCATCTCCAGCGCCTCCTTGCCCTGGCTGCAGAGGTAGGTTTCCACCCGCACGGGGACGCGGCTGCCCTGGCGGATGGCCACCACGTCCACGGGCTGCCCGACCGACTCGATGACCGGGATAAGCCCGCTGGGGAAGCCCTCCAGGTTGCCGGCTACTTCGCCGATGAGGTCGCCTTTCATGAACCGGGCCTGGCCGGCGTAATGTGCCTCGGCCGGCCGGGTGACGACGGCGGCCGAGTAGATCCCGAAAATGTACGGCTTTCCGGGGACGTCCTTGTCGCGCTTGGGCTTGAGCACCACCTCGAAGGTGAGCTCTTTGCCGTTGACGAACCGGGCGACCGTAAGGGCGAAGGTGTCGTCTTCACCGCTCAGCATGGCGGCGTAGCCCATTTGGGCGAACCTGCGCACTGCCTTACCGTTCAGGGCCAGGATGCGGTCGCCGGGGCGCAGGCTGACGGCCTTTTCCAGGCCCATGGCCTGGGCGACTTCCTGCGGCAGCAGGCAGGTGGCGGCCGGAAAGCCGGCCTTCACGCCCCCGACCACCGGCGCCCCAAAACGGATGCCGATCAGGTAAACGATCACGAACGCCACAGCCGCGAAAATGACGTTCATCAAAACCCCGGAGGACAGCACCACCAGCCGTTTGCCCACCGTCGCCCGCTGCCAGGACCGCGGGTCGGCCTCCTCGGTCACCTGCGGCCGCAAATCGTCCTGGCCGAGCATGTGCACGTACCCGCCGATGGGAAAGGCGCCGATGCGGTACTCGGTTTCTCCTCGGCGGAAGGCGAAGACCTTGCCCAACCCCACGGTGAACCTCTCGACCTTGATGCCGGCCCACTTGGCCGCGAGAAAGTGACCCAGCTCGTGGACGAAGATCACCAGCCCCAGCCCGATCACAAGCTGAAGAATGGGCCAGAGCCATAGGGTCCAAAACGTTGCGACTTCATCAACCAAGAGTTCCATTCGAATCCCTTACACGTCACGGAACGTCGGACGGTGGCTGGAATGTACGCGGTTGGCCGCTTCTGGCTGCGGGAGGCGGCCCGCCTGTCGGATGATCTCCTCCGCCCGCCGGCGGGCCCGGCCGTCGGCGGCAAGGATGGCTTCGAGAGTAACTTCGGGCCAAACGGGCTGTTGGTTCAGGACTTCTTCGACAATCTCGACAATCCGCCCGAACTCCAGGGCGGCGTTGACGAAGGCGTTCACGGCGGTCTCGTTGGCGGCGTTCAACACCGCCCCGGCCGTGCCCCCAAGCCCAACCACCTTGTAACCCAGCCGGATTGCCGGAAAGCGATCCATGTCCACCCGCTCAAAGTGTAGGCTGCCCACTTCGGTCAGGTCCAGCGGCGCCGCCGGCCGGGGCGCCCGCTGCGGGTAATGCAGGGCAAAACCGATCGGCGTGGCCATCGAGGTCGAGCCCATCTGGGCGAGCAGGCTGCCGTCGGTGAACTCCACGCAGCCGTGAACCACCGACTCCGGGTGGATGACCACCTCGATCTTCTCGGCCGGCAGGTCGAACAGCCAGTGAGCCTCCACGATCTCCAGGGCCTTGTTCATCAGCGTGGCCGAGTCAATGGTGATCTTCCTGCCCATCTGCCAGGTGGGGTGGTCGAGCACCTGCTTCAGGGAGGCCTTGCCGGCCCTCTGGGCCGGCCAGGTGCGGAACGGCCCGCCCGAGGCCGTCAGGATCACCCGCCGCAGCTCCTGCCGGCGGTGACCGGCCAGGCACTGAAACACCCCCGAGTGCTCGCTGTCCACCGGCAGCACGTGAATCCCCGCCGCCCGGGCCGCCGGCATGATCACCGCCCCGGCCATCACCAGCGACTCCTT
>LJUF01000235.1 GCA_001303665.1 Phycisphaerae bacterium SM23_33
AAAGGGCCGGCCGCTGAGCGGCCGTCTAGCCCGGCCCCAGCCGGCCAGGAGGACTCCGGCCGCCAGCGGCGCCGCGCACAGGCCTGCGGCGGCGGAAGGGTATTGCCCGGTGAGGATCCTGGCCGCCATCAGGAAGGCGGCGGCCAGTGCCCCGGCGGAGCCGGCGACGGCCGCGGCCTCGGCCGCACGCACCGCCAGCATGCGGCGACGGAACCGCTGGAGGATGTGCAGAATTCGCTCGCGCATGGACAATCTGTAGCCGGCGGGGCCCGGCCTTCGGCAGTCCAACTGCGTCGGCAAGCGGCGGCCGGCGCCAGGCAGGGCGTAATCCTGGCCGGCCAGGTTCCGCCTCAGAGTGCCGGACTCTCAACCAAAAGAAATGCAATCGGCAGGCCAGAGCCTGGTGCGTCAGGGCTTTTTCTCGGCTATGACCTCTTTGGGGGCGGGGATGGGCTTACCGGTGTCGGCGTCGGTCCATTGGGCCTCGAGGGCGGCTGCCGGGAGCTTGAACTCCTCGTCCCTGATCTTCTCCGCGCGAACCGTCTCGAAGAACACGCTGGAGACCGGCCGGACGACCTCGCTGCGGCCGTCCTCCCGCTCCACCTTGATCTCCAGCTTGGCCGTCGAGACCCGCATGAGCCCGTCCTTGGGGCTGATGCCCATCCTGACCTCGCTGGTGCCCTTGAGCAGATGGTGGATCGCGCTGCCGGGCTTGGCCACGGACTCCAGGGCGAACCACTTCAGGCCGGGGAATCCCTTGGCGTGCTCGGCCACCTCGTCCGTGGGGACGAACTTCACCGAGGCGGCGAGATTCTCATACCCGGCGGCGGAGGCCGACGGCGTGATAGAAGTTCGCCGGCGTGACCTTCCTGCGCCGGCCCAGCGGCCCGTCGGCCGTCGCCGGGCGGTAGGCGTAGACGTGCTTGCCGTCGCAGACGCGCACCTCCTGGGAAGGAACGTCCAGCCGCGTCTTGGCGGCCGGCGGCTTGGCCCAGATCTCGAAGGTGTACTGCCTGTACTCCGGCGGCAGCTCCGACTCCTCCCCCGTCACGGCCCCCCTGCCCTTGATGTGCACGCCCTCCAGGCCGCGCGCCTTGGCGGCCAGCTCCAGAAACTCTTTGGGCTGCGCTATCTTGACAGCCGCCTGGGTCGTTGCCGGTGCCGCCGGCTGAGTCGTCTGGGAATCGGCCGCCGCCGCCAGCGCCGCCGCCAGGACCGCTGCCGCAACTGCAAGCCGATATCGTGCTTGGTTCATGAGCCGGTTGCCTTTCTGGGCCCTCTCCCCTGGCCGAGCCGCCTAATACTGTTTTCGTTGCCGGGCGGGGGGGATGTTGAGCAGATTCCTGTATTTTGCCACGGTGCGCCTGGCAATTTTCACGCCCCCGGCGGCCAGGGCCTCGGCCACCTGGTCGTCGGACAGCGGCTTGGACTTGTCTTCCTGGTCCACGATCTCGCGCAGCTTGGCCTTGATGGCGTCCCAGGCCACGTCCTCCCCGCTGCTGGTGGTCTTGCCGCCGGAGAAGAACATCCGCAGGGGGAAGATGCCTCGCGGGGTCTGGACGTACTTTCCGGCGACGGCCCGGCTGACGGTGGCGACGTGGACGCCGACCTTCCTGGCCACCTCGGTCATGGGCAGCGGCCGCAGGGCTTCCTCCCCGCGTTCCAGAAAATCCTTCTGGGCCTGGAAGACCTCCTCCATCACCCGCCGGACGGTCTGCCGGCGCTGGGCGATGGCCCCGATCAGCCACTGGGCCGAACGCAGGTTCCGGCGAAGGAATTCCTTGGCCCCCGGGTCGGTGTGGCGCCGCCGGGCCATCTTGCTGTACGCCCTGGATACCCTCAGCCCCGGACCCGCCCCGTCGCGCATGACGATGCTCACGTTGCCGGCCTCGTCCGGCTCCACGATGGCGTCGGGAGCGATGTACGGCACCGGGCGGGCGCCGATCAGCCGCCCCGGCCGCGGGTCCAGGCGCGACAGGTGCGACAGGGCCTGCCGCACCTGCTGGGTGGACCGCCCGGTTCGCTTGGCGATCTGCGGCACGTGGTTCAGCTCGATCTCGCGGAGGAAATCGGTGACCAGTTGCCGGGCCAGGGCCACGTCCTGGCCGGCGGCTTCCTCGGCCTCCAATTGGATCAGCAGGCACTCCTGGAGGTCGCGGGCGCCGACGCCGGGCGGGTCCAGGCGCTGGACCATGGGCAGGGCGGCGTTGAGGGCGGCCACCGTGATGGGCGGGTCGGTGCCGCGGGTCAGCTCCTCCAGGGGGGTGCGGAGGTAGCCGTCATCGTCGATGTTCTGGATG
The DNA here is from genome assembly GCA_001303665.1 of Phycisphaerae bacterium SM23_33. Classification (GTDB taxonomy): domain Bacteria; phylum Planctomycetota; class Phycisphaerae; order SM23-33; family SM23-33; genus SM23-33. The sequence continues at coordinate 2,301 of LJUF01000235.1, forward strand.
ATGACCCGGCCGGCGGCCTTGGCCTCGTCGGCGGCCTCGACGAAGGCCCACTGGCCGAGCAGGTGATCCATGAGGCTTTCGGGCGGGGCCGGGGTGTTGGCCAGGGCATCCAGCTTGACGTCACGCTCGCCGCTGTAGGCGGCGGGACGGTACGGCCGGTCCGCCCAGTCCAGGTCCTCGGCGTAGGCCTCGTTGAAATCGGCCAGCCGCTCGAAGTCGGCCTGGTTGCTGTTGTCCTGCTTCACGACCAGCGGCTCTTCGCCGCGGTCGGGCGCCTCCTGCTCGCGCACGGGGGCCTCGGCCTCCAGGCCGGCGTCGCGCAGCTCCAGGCAAGGGTTGGACGCCAGCTCCTGCTCGATCCGTTCCTGCAGGGCCATCAGCGGCAGTTGCAGGATCTCCATCGCCTGGATGATCCGAGGCGACAGCTTCATCCGCTGCTCGAGCCGGAGTTGTTGGGATACGTCCAGCCTCATGACTCTCCCATTCTACACGAGTTGGCGTTACGGACAATAGCCTCGCTGCGGACACGCCAATACAAAACTACGATTGGAACGCCGCGGATGCCTGAAGCCGCCCGGGGCGTCAGGGCCCCTGCCGCTCGATCGCCTTTTTCCTCTGCTGCTCGATCTTCGCCTGCGCCAGCTCGGCCAGGGCGGCCCGGCCCGCCTCCCGGTACGGGTTGGGCCGCGGCTTGCCGTCGCGCCCGGGCCTGGGGACCGGCAGCTCCGCATAGATTCCAGCGGCCGCCATGGCCTCATCAACGTGCACCCGGCACGTGCCCAGGTTTCGCACCGCGGCCACGGCGTTTCGCCGGAAGGCGCTGGCGCGGTCCCAGGCGTTGCGGTTGGCCAGCTCGGCGATGAGCACGATCTCGTCGTCGCCGCTCAGCGGGCCCAGTTGGCCGGCGCAGGCGGCGCCGATCGGCTGCACCTCGATGTCCTCGACGTAGGGCAGCAAGCCGGTGTGAACGCAGGGCGGGAGCCCGCGCATGCCGCGAAGCTGCTCCAGCAGCAGGATCCGCATCGTCAGCCGCTGCGAGACCCGAACGCAGCCATCCCGCTGGGCCCGCTCGGGGTCAATCCGGTAGTCCTGCGGGTTGCCGCGCTGGTTGAAGTAACGCAGCACCCACGCGGTGTCGGTGAAGGCCGCCTTGGTCATGGCGGCCCGGATGACGGCCTCCACCGCGTCGGCGCGCTGGGTCTGCACCAGCAGGGCGGCCACGTCGACGGCCGGCAGCTCCTCGCGCTGGGTGAGCTTCCGGATGTAGGCGGGAATGTTGTCGGCGCCCAGGTCGGAGAAGTCCAGCTCGCCCAAGGCCGTCTCGGCCGCGAGGTTGAGCGGGTCGTCGGCGGTGCCGTGGCCCACGCGGGAGGCCGCCGTGGCGGCCCAGAAGCCCGAGCCGGTCGGGGCGTGGAAAAGGATCGCCCAGGCGTTGACCCGGCTGGAGCGGATGATCCGAGTCTTGCCGTCGGCGGCGCGCTGCCCGCTCTGATAGGGGATCGGCTCGTGATGCAGCCCGACCACCAGCACGAACTCGTAGTCTTCCGAAAAGCCGAGCTTCGGGCCGGGCTTGGCCGGCTGTTTCCGGGGCGCGGCCTGCTCATTATCGTCCCGACCCTTTTCCTCGCCCTGCTCCTCGGGCAGCTCCGGCAGCACCACCCGCAGGCCGCGCTTCCGGAGCGGGGCCGCGACCTTTCTCAGCAGCTCGGACTTGACGCCGGCCGGCCAGTAGCTCGCGGACGTCTCCCCCCCGCCGAACGGCGAGCGGGCCAGCACCGCAACGGGCTCGGCCTGCTTGTCGAAGACCTGCCAGGCCTCGGCGGCCTCGGCCCCCCGCCGCGCTGCCTGCTGCGTGGCGGTCGCGTACTCATCCTCGAACTTGTACAGCACCTGGGGGCCTTCCCTGGCGTCGCTGCGCTCGCGCCGCAGCTGCCGGACCTGCTGGAGCGACACGCCGGCCTGGCAGAGCCCCCAGGCGAAAACGACGGTCAAGGCAAGGGCACTTCGATGTCTCACGGCCTTCTCCCGCGGAGCGGCCTCCGCCCTTAATATTAACCCCCAAGACCCGCCGCCGTTTCTCCGCCCCGGGGCTGGCGGGCTCACTTCAGTGACGCCGGCTGAGCCGAGCGACGACCCTCAGTCCCCCCAAGCCAGCCCAGTGCCTCCAAGTCGCTTACAGCTCCCTCCGCTGGCTGATGGCGTCGGTGAGGATGGACTTGGTGGCGTACTCGATCTGCCCGCCGGCCGGCAGGCCCCGGGCCAGCCGCGTCACCTTCACGCGCGTCCCCGCCAGCGCCCGCCCCACGTGCAGGGCGGTGGCGTCGCCGGCCACGTCCGGGTTCGTGCCCAGGATGACCTCCTTCACCCCGCCGGCCTTGACGCGGGCGACCAGGGCCGCGATGGTCAGGTCCTCCGGGGCGGTGTCCTCCAGCGGCGCCACGTGCCCCATCAGCACGTGGTACAGCCCGCGGTACGCCCCGGTGGCCTCCAGCGCCAGCAGGTCCTTGGGCTGCTCCACGGCGCAGATGACCGACCGGTCGCGGCGGGGGTCGGCGCAGATCTCGCACAGCTCGCCCTCGGCAATGTTGAAGCAGGACCTGCAGGGGCGGATCTTGGTCTTGAGGTCGCGGATGGCCTCGGCCAAGGCGAAGGCCTCCTCGTCGGCGGCCTTGAGAAGGTGGAAGGCCACGCGCTCGGCCGAGCGCGGGCCGATGCCCGGCAGCTTGCCCAGCTCGGCCATGAGGCGCTCGAGGCTTTGGGAGTATCCGGCCATAGTCGTCTCCCGGAGGGTGGAGCCGTAATCCGTGATCCGTAATCGATAATCAGTAATCCGTGATCGGTAACCCGTAATCAGTAATCCGTAATCAATCTGGACGCTGTGTCCACCCTCGCGTTTTGCGGGGGCGGCCCCGGGCGCGCGGGTCCGAGCCCTATTCGGCTTCGCCTTGCTTCTGCCGCTGGAGATACGCGATGTAGCCGTTCAGCAGCTTGAAGAGCCTCACGGCATCGTTCTTGAGATCCTCAAGCTGCTCTCTCGGAGCATATTCTTCGTCGATGCAGACGTTGATGTCATCCACAATTTCCGCCAGCGAGCCCCTGGACTGTCGGCAGAAGCGGGTATTGTCCTGCCAATGGTATCTGCCGTGCCCTTCGGCGATGTTGTTCGTGAGCGAAACCGCCGCCTTGCTCATCTGGTGCCGCGGGGCGAACCTCTCTTCCACCGGCAGCAGCTTGACCAATCTGTAAACCCTTTTCCGAAACGCCCTGGCCGCCTTGTACACCTCCAGGTCGTCAAAGCCGAAGGGACTGCTGCCTTCGTCATACCCCATGCCATCTCACCTCTTCCAGACGGGAAGGACTACGGGCCGCCGCAGGATTCTCCCCGATTCTTGCCGCCGTATCAACCGCCGCCGCAAGCCCCGGCGCCCACCTGCCGGATTACCGGCCGCCGGTTACCGATTACCGGTTACCGATTACCGGTTACGGATCACCGATTACGGATCACGTTATCAACCCCTCCAATCCCGGAATGTCCATGCCGCCGGTGAGCTCTCTCAGGGCGCGGGCGGCGGCGTCGGCGGCCTTTTTCTGGGCGGCGGAGACGGCCGCCTTGGTCAGGTCCTGGAGCATCTCCACGTCCCCGTCGGCCAGCACCTCCGGGGCAATCTTCACGTCCACCAGTTCCATCCTGCCGTTGACGGTAGCGGTGACGGCTCCGCCGCCGGCGGCCGCCGAAAACTCCGTCGCCGCCAGCCGCTCCCGCATTCGCGGCAGCTCCGTCTTCAGTCTGCCGGCCAACTGCATCAGCTTGCCTATGTCGCCGAACATCCGCCATTCCCTTTCTCAAGGCCTATCCGGCCCGTCCTGGTCCGGCTCGGCCGCCTCGGCCGGCGGGGCCTGGCGGCGGACGTGGTTGATGGCCCCGTCGAAGAACTCCAGCACGGCCTTGACGGCAGGGTCGCTGGCCAGTTCGGCTCGCTCGGCCGTGGAAAGCGTTACGGCCTGCGGCAGCGGCCTGGCGGCGGCGGGCGGCTCGCCGGGCTCGCCCGTCGGGACGTACTCGCAGCGGACCGGCCGGCCGAACAATTCCGCCAGCCCGGAACGGATCTGCTCATCCCAGCGCTGGGCCCGCCCGCGAAGGGTCTCGTGCACCCGGTCGTAGCCCAAACGGACGGTATCGCCCTCGACGGCCAGGACCTTGGCCGGCCGCAGCAGCCCCGAGCCCGGCCCGAGGCGCCGCCCCAGCACCGACACGATCCCCGACCAGTGCTGGCCGATGTACGCCTGATCCCACTGGAGTT
>LJUF01000236.1 GCA_001303665.1 Phycisphaerae bacterium SM23_33
CCCAGGTGTCCATAGACTCGCCGGTAGTCTCCGATAAGCAATTTTATTGAAAGATGTTACGGCATTCATTCCGGAAAGTGGTCGGTGTCAAGTCTGTGTCTGGTCGTGACAGGTTGTGCCTGGAAACCGGTCACCAAGCCGGCCACCTGAGGAGAGGCAAAGAGGACCCGCTAGGAGCCGCGCCCGAATAACGCCGCAAGGGAATCTCCTTACAGGAAGTGGGTGCGTTCACCGAGTGGAGGTCACTCACGCGGAGAGAGTGCTTGCCGAGCTCGCGATCGGCGATAGAATTGCGAGTAAGGGCGACGGCCAGAGGCCGTCGGGGAAATCCCGGATACAATCATGGCAGAAGCCCTGAGGTGGTCGCGGGGAGAGAGTTCAACCAGGAAAAGTCGGATAAAGACACGGTGTCGCCCCGGCGCTGCGGGGCGGCCCCACCGAGGACCAGACGTGAGCGACCGCATCAAGGCGATGAACTTCGACGGACCGGAATACGTCCCGGTGAGCGTCGGGATCCTGCCGTCGGCGTGGATCAAGCACCGCGAAGCGCTGGACGCGATCGTCCGGCGCTACCCGAGGGTCTTTGGCGAGCAGAACGCAGACCGCGATTACGATGCGGTCGGGGGCACGTACGTCGCCGGCGAGCACGTGGACGTGTGGGGCTGCGTGTGGAGCAATGTGCACACGGGGCGCGAGGCGATCGTAACGGGCCATCCCGTGCCCACGCGCCAGGCCGTGCGCACGCTGACCATGCCCACCGAGGATGCCGGCCTGCCGCATGGGTTCATGTACCTCCGATTGCAAGACCTCCGTGGGTTCGAGGAGTTGATGATCGACTTCGCTGAAGAGCCGCCCGAGCTGCAGCAACTGATCGACATCGTGCTGGAGTACAACCTCCGGCAAGTGCGGCTGCGAATCGCCAAGGCCCGGGCGGCTGGAGCCCAGGCCGGCAGGAGTCTGTACTTCGGCGATGACCTCGGCACGCAGAAGGCCCTGCCGATAAGCCCGGATGCCTGGCGCAAGTATCTCAAGCCGTGCTATCGAGCCATCTACGGCCTGGTGCGCGGCGCGGGGTTCTCCGTGTACATGCACTCGGACGGCCAGATCTTCCCGATCATCCAGGACCTGATCGAATGCGGCGTCAACGTGATCAACCCGCAGATCCGCGCAAACGGCCTGGACAATCTCGTCGCCACGTGCAAGGGCAGAGTCTGCGTGGACCTGGACCTGGACCGGCAGTTGTTCCCGTTCTGCACGCCCGCCGACATCGACGCCCATGTCCGCCAGGCTGTCGAGGCCCTCGGCTCGCCCGAGGGCGGGTTGTGGCTTACGGCGGAGGTCGATGATGGCGTGCCGCTGGAGAACGTCGAGGCGATCTGTGCGGCGCTGGACAAGTACCGCGGCTTCTTCCGTAACGATCACGGGGCTCGCACATGACGGGCAAGGATCGGTTGCAGATACTGCTCGACGGGGGCGTACCCGATCATCCGCCCACGTGGGAACTGGTGTTCCAGATTCCGGGGCCGTTCTTCGGCATGGATCCGACGCCTGTCCGCTCGGCCGACTACGCCACGCAGGCCGACCGCAACCGTGCGATCTGGATGCACGACGCCGCTGTCTACCATCGGCTGGTCGACGAACTGGGCTGGGCGGCGGTGCGCGGTGGGTATGATCCGGACGAGGTCCGCACGATCAAGGAGCAGATCGGGGCCAAGGCCCTGGTGGCCGGGTACGAGGGAGACGGTGTGTTCTGGATGCCGACCGGCCGGGATATTATGGATTTCGCCGTGAGGCTGTACGAGCGCCCCGACCAACTCCATACCGAGGCACGGGCCAAGTGCGACCGGGCCAAGGACCTGCTCAAGCAGCTCGCAGACGCCGGGGCTGACTTCTTCGTAGTGACCTACGACTTCGGTTTCAACGACCAGCCGTTCATCTCGCCGGCTCACTTCGGCGAGTTTGTCGTGCCCTACCTGACCGAGATCGTCCAGACCGCACACGACACGGGCCGCAAGATGCTCCTGCACTCTGACGGGTGCCTGACGAAAATCCTGGCCCAGATCCACGCGACCGGTATCGACGGTTACCAGTCGGTCGATCCACAGGGACAGATGGACATCAAGACGGTTCGCCATGATTATCCCGACTGGCTGCTGATGGGTAATGTCGAGTGCAGCATGCTTCAGGACACCGACGAGGGGAAGATTCGCCAGTCGGTGCAGTACTGCATGACGCATGGAGGAATCGGCAAGCGGTACATCTTCTCCACGTCCAACTGTATCTTCGCCGGCATGCCGCCGGAGAGCTATCGTGTGATGCTGGATGAGTACCGGCGGTGCATTGAACGGGACAATTGACATCAGGGGTATACCACATAGGAGCGTCGTATGCCGAGCAGGGACAAGAAACAGGCGACCTTCCCCGGCGCCGATGAGCGGACGCCGTCGCGGGCGCAGTATTCTTCGTGGATCAACAACACGAACGAGGGGGCCACGGAGGCCCAGACGCTGGCGAACCTGGCCTTTTTCCGTTGGCTGCACGACGAGTACGGGATGGTGCTGGACATTTACGCCTTCGACGCCGGGGCGATCGACGGGGCGAAGTTCTACGGGTCGACGGACTCCGAGCGTTTCCGCCGGCAGTTCCCGCGCGGGTTCGGTCCGCTGGCGGACGCGGCCGGGGCGATGGGGTGCCGGCTGGGGCTGTGGGGCGGGCCGGACGGCTTCGGCGAGACGGACGAGGCCGAGCGGGCGCGGATCGAGATGATGGTGAGCCTGTGCCGGGACCACCGCTTCATGCTGTTCAAGCTGGACGCCGTCTGCGGGGGCTTGCGGCCGGAAAAGCAGCGGGCCTTCGTCGAGCAGATGACCGCGTGCCGGCGGTACTGCCCGGACCTGATTGTCCTGAACCACCGCCTGGAGCTGGGGGCGGGCCTGCCGCACACGACGACGTTCCTGTGGGGCGGGGCGGAGACGTACATCGACGTGCACATGGTCAACCGCACCTGCGCCCCGCACAACCGGGCGTGCGCGCTGCACCGGGGGCTGGTGCCGGGGTTGCAGCGGCTGACGGAGGACCACGGGGTGTGCCTGTCGTCGTGCCTGGACTACTGGGAAGACGACCTCGTGCTGCAGGCGTTCAACCGCTGCCTGATCCTCGCCCCGGAGATCTACGGCAACCCGTGGCTGCTGCGGGATGATGAATTCCCCCGGCTGGCCCGCATCTACAACCTGCACCGGCGGTTCGGCGACATCCTCGTCGATGGGATGGAACTGCCGGAGACGCTCGGGCCGAGCGCCGTGTCGCGGGGGGACGAGGCGACGCGGTTGGTCACGCTACGGAACCTCACGTGGGAGCCGGTGCGGTACACGCTGAATCTGGATGAGTCCATCGGGCTGCGCGGCGGCGGCGAGGTGGAGCTCCGCCGGCTGCACCCGCACGAGCGGATCCTCGGGCGCTTCGACTTCGGCGAGGCCGTCGAGGTGGAGGTGCTGCCGTTCCGGGCGTGTCTGGTGATGGCCACGCGGCGGGCGAACCCGGAGGTGGGCGTGGAGGGTTGCGACTACGACGTCATTCGCGACGTACCCGGCCGGCCGGTGACGATCAAGCTGCTGGCCGCGGCGGGGACGACGGCGGAGGTCCGGCTGGCCCCCGGCGAGCGGGCGTTCGCCGCGGCCGCCGTGGACGGGGAGGAACTGCCCGGCTTGGCCGACGGGCAGGCCGTGCGGGTGGAGTTTCCCGGCACGCCGCTGCAACAGCCGTGGCACCGCAAGCTGGGCGACCTGGCCGCCATCGAGGTGCCGGACGACGCCGAAGCGCTGTACGAGGCTACCTGCTTCGCCGCCGACAACAACGCCCTGGAGGCCCGCGAGCTGCGGCGGTCCGGGCCGAGCGGCATCCCGCAGGTGCAGCGGGCGCGGGAGGCGTTTTTCAGCCAGCCCACGTTCCGCCGTCGGCTGCTGTGGGATAAGTACCTCTTCGACGACGACCCCGAGACGGGCTTTGCCGTCAGCCGGCGGCACCGTCCGCTGCGGATCCGCGGCGGGGCGTTCCGCCTGGACCTGGGCGCCTCCGCGCGAATCGACCACTTGCAGTTGGTGGTCGGCGGCGATTACGCCCTCCAGCCGATTAAGAGCCAGGAGGGCGTGTGGGGGGCCGTCTCGGCCGACCTGAAGACGTGGACCCAGGTGCGGTTCTTCGCCACCGAAGACATCACCGCCGACCTGCCGGGCGAAGCGCCCATCCGTTACGTCCGCCTGGACGGCTGCCCGGACCGCATCACGGAGGTGCGGGGCACGTATCGGGGCAAGGCGCTCGATCGGTCCGGGTGGCGGGCGTCCAACCTGTTCGGCCGATACCGCTCGGCGCCGGCCACGCACGCGTGGTCGCTGGCGTTCACGCTCGAGGAGGCGGCGCCCGGAGCGTACCTGGCGATCGCCTGCCACGGGCGCCACGGTGCCGAAACCGTCTACGCTGCCTGCCGCGTGGCCGACGGGTACGCCGGGGCGCCGGCGCGGAGCCCGTCGTACCCGAGCAACACCTGGGAAGGCGCCGTCCGCCAGCCCGACGGGCACTACACCTACTACATCCCCGTCACCGCCGAGATGGTCGGCAAGCCTATCGAGGCCGTCGCGATTCTCCTGAAAGGCGGCGACAGCGACATCCGCGTGGAGGCCTGGCTGACGGCGTACCCGATCCCCATGGCCGCAAGGGAACTGGTGCTGGAGCCATAGCCGCCGGTCGCGACGACGCCTCCAGGGGCCAGGTGGCATGGTCGCCAGGTGCCATGGGCACGCTTGCGTGGGCATGTTCGTCTTACACCGTTCACATGCTCGAGGAGTTACAGGTTTCGTCCGCGATCTTGTGTTCGTTAGCAGCCATCGCTGCCATCCTCCCCCATGACCTGGAAATCATGGACATTCTTCGCGGTGGCTATCCGCAGGGCCCTTGAGCCGATCTTCGAGGTGGAATTCCACGACAGTTCGTACGGGCTTGGGTGCCCGATGACAGGGGGACACCCCTCGGTGTTCACGCGTGTTACGGCCTGCCAACTTGCTGACGCCCGGACGCCGCCTTCTGTCTACTGGGCTTCAGCCACTTCGTTGCTGCTGGGAAAGCTGCCCAGCCGGGACGACCTTTGCCGGGGCAGGACTCCCACCTGCTGGAACAACGCACCTTTGCACGGCACGCGTGGTCGGCTTGACCGCCACGTCCTTTGTCAACCTTCAACGATCGATCGGACGGCCTTATGAACTGCCAAGGTGGCTGTTGCACATTGATGTTCGCCATTCGCAAGTGATGGCTTGTGCGTCTGGCCTGGCCGCGGCAGAATACTTCCTTCGAAAGGACCTTCTTCTCCAAAGAAAGCAGGACCATAGCATGCTCACAAACGACGAATTGCTTGCCTGGTGGACATTCGACGGCAGCGATAGCCCGTCAGCGATGGACAGCGTAACCGGCGCAGCTGACCGCATTGAGGGCAACTTCAAGCTCGTTGACGGTGTGGTGGGCAAGGCGCTGAAACTCGACGGCTACACCACCTCGGTCGTACGCCCGGCCGTGGCCGCGCCGAAGGTGACTGCCGAGTTCACCATCGAAGCGTGGGTCGCCTTGGGCGCGTACCCGTGGAACTTCTGCCCCATCGCCGCTCAGGGCGAGGACGGCCAGACGGGCTACGACTTTTCCATTGGCCCCCGCGGCGAAGTTCGACTGGGCGTATCGGCGGGCGGGCAGTGGGTCCAGTGCTGCTCGGACGATTCCACCGTCGAGCTTCGCAAGTGGACGCACGTAGCCTGCA
>LJUF01000237.1 GCA_001303665.1 Phycisphaerae bacterium SM23_33
CCTGGCCATGAACGCCCGGCCGTCGTCGGACGCCCGGTAGTCGGGATAGTCGATGTCGTACCCGCTGGTACGCCACTGCGAGAGATGAATGAGCGTCCTGCCGGGCGGATAGACCCGGGCCAGGGCATCCAGCAGGTCGCGGTTGGCCGGAGCCCAGCAGACGCAGAAGGAGATCTCGTCCACCCAGTCCGGGCGGTGGGACCGTTTGCCTTCGAGGCCATACGTGCGGCCGAGCCAGTCACGATACCGCGACGCGGCCGGACGCCACCCGCCCTCGTATGCGTTCAGGCGCCACTCGACGCCCCCGGCCCCCCGATTGTCCCACAGGGGGCCCACCTGCTCGGCTTCAAAACCGAGCGTGGTCAGCCCTTCGGCGCGGGCCAGGTTGAGCGCTTTGAACTTCCAGGAGGTGTCCTGGCAATGGACCATCAGTGCGGCGCCGTCCCGCTCGGCTATGGCGAGCTGGGCATTCCACCGGAAAGGCCAGGGGAAGCGATCGTTGGGCGGAAACGCCCGGTCCGCCTCGACGAGGATGCCGTTGACGCAGGGCAATATCAGGCTCACCTGGCGGGCGAAGGAGATGTTCCAGCGGATGGAGGCGACGCCTCGGCGGGCGCCGCGCCCGCTCGGCCGAACGCAGAGATCCCCCGTCTGCGGGTCCAGCCGGATGAACAGTTCACGGTCGGAGTCGTTGCCGACGAGGAGCACGCGCGCGGCCAGGTCGGACAGCAGCTTGGCCTGGATGCGCTGGCCCTTGTCGGGCCCCAGCGTGTCCTTGTGCAGGTAGAACAGTTCCAGGGGGAAGGGCGAATCGGCCGGCCGGCAGAACTCGGCGCCGGTCCTGCGATCCACGAAGCTCGTCAGCGCCGGCCCGTCGAAGCGGGCGATGAAGGCGGGTGATTCCGCAATCAGGGCGTTGTCTTCCTGGCGAATGTTCATCACGAGCGCTTCTCCTATGATTGCCTGGAGGCCTGGTGCTTCACGGCCAGGGCGACGGTGTAGGTCTTTCCCTGCTTCAGCTTCCTGTAGTTGCCGAAGACCTCCATGAAGTTGCGCTTGATGTACTGCCGCAGGCCGGCGACCGTGACCACGTACAGGCGCCCGCCGGCCGCCAGGTGGGCCTTGGCCCCATGCAGGATGATGGCCAGCATCTCCGCACCGACGTTGGCCGGGATGTTGGAGACAATGTTGTCAAACCGGATGTCCGGCACCTTGCTGAAGGCGTTGCTCAGATAGATCTCGCAGTTGCCCAGCCTGTTGAGGGCGGCATTTTCCCTGGCGTACTCGACGGCCACGAAGTCCTTGTCCACCATGTGGACTTTCCCCAGGGGGCAGTCCTTGGCGATGGCCACGCCGATGGCGCCGTAGCCGCAGCCCAGGTCCAGCGTCACCTGGTCCACCTGCAGCTCGACCTTCTCGGTGAGCATGCGTGAGCCGTCATCAATCCGCCGCGGGCTGAACAGCCCCCAGGTGCTGTGGAACGTCAGATCGTGCCCGCGAAGCCTGGCGTTGAAGACGATGTCGCGATTGAGGCTTTCGATGTCGGTCAAGGCCATGGGGCCTCATAGGAAACGCGGCCGCCCGGTCGCGGACGGCCGGACGTCCCTTTTCAATGTGGTCCGCGTCAGCCGGCCTTCCTGCCGGCGATTCCCCGGGTGGCCCGGGAGACCTTCTTTGCCGCCTGCTTCGGGCGCAGGGCCCGGGTGGCGGCCCCCGCCCGCCACATCTCGGAGCCGCCCATGGCGGCCAGCTCCTTGGCCAGTTGTTTCTGATAGTCAGGCCCGCCGCAGGCGGAGATGACCCGCCGGGTCTCCACGCCAGCGGCAACCCTCTCGTACAGCTCCTTGAAGACGGGCATGACGGCCTGCTTGAACCTCGGTTTCCAGTCCAGCGCCCCGCGCTGGGCGGTGGCGGAGCAGTTGGCGTACATCCAGTCCATGCCGTTCTCGTCCACCAGGCGGATGAGGCTCTGGGTGAGTTCCTCGACGGTTTCGTTGAAGGCCTCGCTGGGGCTGTGGCCGTGCTTTCGAAGCGTGTCGTATTGCGCTTCCATGATGCCGGCCAGGGCGCCCATCAGCACCCCGCGCTCGCCGGTCAGGTCGCTGTACACCTCGTTTCTGAAAGTGGTCGGGAAAAGGTACCCGCTGCCGACGGCGATGCCGACGGCCAGGCAGCGCTCGCGCGCCCGGCCGGTGGCGTCCTGGGCGACGGCGAAGCTGGCGTTGATGCCGGCCCCGGAGAGGAAGTTGCGGCGCAGCGACGTGCCCGATCCCTTGGGCGCGACCATGATCACGTCCACGTTCCTGGGCGGGATCACGCCCGTCTGGTCCTTGTACACAATGGAGAAGCCGTGGGAGAAGTACAGCGAGTCACCCGGGTTGAGGTTCTTCTTGATGACGGGCCAGATGATCCGCTGGGCCGCGTCCGAGACCAGCATCTGGACGATCGTTCCGCGGCCGGCCGCCTCGTCGATCTCAAACAGGTCCTTTCCCGGCTTCCAGCCGTCCTTCTCGGCACGGTCCCAGTCTTTCTTGAACTTCCTGGACTGGCCGACGATGACCTTGAAGCCGTTGTCCTTCATGTTCAGCGACTGGGCGGGTCCCTGCACGCCGTAGCCGATCACGGCGATGGTCTCGCACTTCAGGACCCTGCGGGCCCGGGACATGGGGAACTCTTTGCGCGTGACCACTTCCTCTTTGACGCCGCCGAAATCGATGATCGCCATTTTCCGCTCCTGTCTGTCAAACGTCCGCGTCGTGAAGCCTCCCTTTACATCCGCCGACCCGCCGCGTCAAGCGGTTCCGGGCCGGGCCTCGCCTGGGCTGGCTATTGACGCGTTCGGCCGGGCGCCTATTGTGAGCGTTCGCCGTGATGGCGGACTGGACAATCTCTGATGCGAAGGAGCAGTCTTGGCACGCCGAAAAGAGACGCTGAACGTGGCCGTCATCGGCCTGGGCATGGGGCGCGGGCATCTGGATTCCTACCAGAAGTATGGCCGCTGCAGCGCGGCGGCCATCTGTGACATTGACGCGGGGCGTCTGGCGGAGATGGCCGGCAAGTACGGAATACCGCAGGAGCGATGCTTCCGCGATTACCGGAAGATGCTGGCCGCGGTGGAGAAGCTGAAGCTGCACGCGGTGAGCGTGGCGCTGCCCAATCACCTTCACGCCCCGGCCACCATCGCGGCCTTGCGGGCCGGGCTGCATGTGCTGTGCGAAAAGCCGATGGCGATGAGCGCCCGGCAGGGGCGGGCGATGCTGGCGGCGGCGGAAAAGGCCCGCAGGAAGCTGATGATCAATTTCTCCTTTCGCTTCACCGACCAGAGCCAGGCCTTGAAGCGCATGGTGGACAGCGGCGCCATCGGTGACATCTACTTCGGCCGGACGGTCTGGCACCGCCGCCGAGGGATGCCCGGCTTCGGCGGCTGGTTCGGCACCAAGAAGCTTTCCGGGGGCGGGCCCGTCATTGACCTGGGCGTGCACCGGCTGGACCTGGCCATGTGGCTGATGGGCAGCCCCCGCCCGGTGACGGTGAGCGGCAGCACGTTCGACCACATCGGCGCCCGGGTCGCCCGGCAACAGGGCAAGAGCTTCGACGTGGAGGACCTGGGCTGTGCGCTGGTTCGCTTCGACAACGGCGCGACGCTGATCCTGGAGGCCAGCTGGGCGGGCTTCAGCGAAAAGCGCGAGGACATGTGCACGCAGCTGTACGCCACAAAAGGGGGCATCGTCCAGAGGAACCAGGAGGAGGGCTACACCTTCGAGGCCCGCGTGTACGGCGAGCAGGGCGGCACGCTGTGGGAAAGCCGCCTCCAGCAGACCACCGTCCAGACGCCCTCGGCATACCAGGAGTTCGTGGACGCGGTGCTGGACGACCGCCAGCCGCTGGCCACGGGCCAAGACGGCCTGGCCGTGCAGCTCATCCTGGACGCCATCTACAGGTCCGCCAGGACCGGCCGGGAGGTACGCATCACCGCCCGGTAGCCTCGCCGGGTGGCTGCGGCTTGTACCTGACCGTCTTGGGGTCGAAGCGGAACAGGAACGTCTGCATCGGCGCGGAGAAGCCGCTGGGCACCAGGGCCACACACGCGTCGTGCCGGGGATCGTAGACCAACGCGCATTCGTGGCCGTAGCTGCCTTTCGGCAGGGGCACGTCCGGCTCGGCCATGTTGCCGGTGGCCAGGTCCAGCGCGAACAGCCGGTCGTACCCCAACCACAGGACGGTGTCGTGCTTCTCGATGTACACGGCCTCTCGGCCGATCTCGGCTGAGCCGGTGACGGATACCTGCTCCCACCGGGCGCCCTCCGCCAGCGGCCGGGCCTGCACCACCACGGTCCGGCTATCGCCCATCAGCCGCAAGAGCCGGTTGCGCTTCGAGTCGTACAGAATCGGCTGGAATTCGTAGTGGTACTTGATCTTGGCGCCGGGGCGGGGGACCTGGGCGTCCACGAGGCTCCACCGGACCTGACCGGTCTGGCCGTCGACTCGGGCGTGGTAGCAGCGGTCGTGGCAGACGGCGTAGACGCCCTTGGGCGTCGCGGCGAGCGACAGGTGCCATGGGTTGTCGAACGGCCGGCCGAAGCTGGGCTTGTGCATCTTGCGTTTGCCTGGATCGTACACCCAGCTCCAGTGGCCGTGCTTGGCGGGGTCGTAGACGAACCGCTCGCGGGGGTCCTCGCTCAGGCATATCTCCGCGCCCTTGAACAGCGTCGGCCGGGCCAGGTACAGCACCGTCCTGGACACCGGGTCGTAGCTGTACCACAGGTACGTGTGCTGCGACCATGGCCTCAGGCCGTAGCTCCACCCGAAGACGGTGGCGTTGGTCGCCTCCAGGTACGGGGGGAACCGCGGCGGGGCGTCCAGCGACCAGCGATTGGCGGCGACGTCGTAATGGGCGACGTCGTTGCCCGAATAGCCCGAGTGCCCCCCGCCGGTATAGATCACCTCGCTGCGGTCGGTGTCGATCACGGCCGTGCTCCAGGTCTTGCTCACCAGCGTCCCCGGTGGGGCGGCGTCGACGAACCGGTTGGGCGGCAGCGCTGCCAGGAACTTGGCGTGCCCGGCTGGGTCGGCCTTCGGCGCGCTTTCCAGCGACTGCTTTTGCCGAGGGTACTTCCACGCGACCGACCCTGGGGCCGCGCCGGGGCGTTTCTCGGCCGGGCCGGACGCGTCGTAGCGGAACGCGTACGTTCGGCGCTCCGGGCCGAAGGCGACCAGAAAGACCACGCCGTGTCTGGGCGCCCCCGCGGCCGTCAGCCATTCGTAGCCCAGCAGTCTCAGGTTGCCGCCGGCCGGGGTCCACGTGTCCTTGGCCGGGTCATACACCCACGTTTCCCTATCGGCCCGTGTGGCCGAGTGGAAGCGGTCGGC
Organism: Phycisphaerae bacterium SM23_33; assembly: GCA_001303665.1. Taxonomy (GTDB): domain Bacteria; phylum Planctomycetota; class Phycisphaerae; order SM23-33; family SM23-33; genus SM23-33. The sequence goes on from LJUF01000237.1 coordinate 5,371, forward strand.
CGTCAGTGCGTTGGCCCCGCAGACGAGGATCTTCCCGGCGCCGGGCACGGCCGCGGCGGCCGGGGCGAACATTGGCGGCGGGGAGGGGTCGGGAGTGCGGCGCTCCCACCGGCGCGTGCGGCAGTGGTAGACCCATGTGTCATTGAGCGCCGCAGCCTGGTCGTATCCGCCAAACAGGACCATGACCTGGTTCTTGGGCTCGTAGACGATCGGGGCGACGCACCGCAAGGGGGGCTGGAGCTTCAGCTCGGGTCGGTACCAGGTGTTGTTCCGGCAGTCGTACAGCCAGGTCGGCGCGCCGCCTTCGGCGTTGGTGGCCAGGCCCCCGCCGAACAGCAGCATCTCGTCGTTGATTGGGTCGTAGCACATGCTCGCCCAGGCCAGCGTCCGGCAGCAGGCCGGGTGCGTTGAAGGCTTCAGG
>LJUF01000238.1 GCA_001303665.1 Phycisphaerae bacterium SM23_33
CGAACCCCGGCACGGAGGGCGCGCCGTTCGCCACCCTCACGCGCGCCCGCGAGGCCGTCCGCGGGCTGAGAGCCGGCGGACGCCCGCCGGGGCCCGTCACCGTCTTCGTGCGGGAGGGCGTCTACCACTTGGCCGAAACCCTGACGCTGACTGCCGAGGATTCCGGCACGTCGGACGCGCCCGTCATTTACCGCGCCTATCCGGGGGAGACGGTCGAGCTGCTGGGCGGCCGGCCCATCAAGGGATTCGTCCCGCACGACGGGGACGTGCTGAAGGCCGACGTCGGCGCGCAGGGCTTCGATGGCGTGCATTTCCGCCAGCTCTTCTTCGACGGCCGCCGCATGGAGCCCGCCCGCTATCCCAACCGCAACCCCGATGACCCGCACGGCGGCGCCTGGGCCTACGTGGACGGCGAGCGCATCGGCATGTACGCGGTCTCCCCCGGCGCGGAGGACGCCGAGGGGGACTTCTGGCAGAAGAACGTCCCGGAGCTGAAGCGCTCCTTCCGCGTGAGGCTGGGGGACGCGCGCCCATGGAGTCGGCCCGAGGAAGGAGAGGTTTCCATCTTCCCGCGCTTCAACTGGTCCCACCACGTGCTCCCCATCGAGGGCTTCGACCCCGCCACGCGGACGATGCGGGTGGGCGAGGGCGTCTTCTGGGAGATACGGCCGGGCGACCGCTACGCCGTGCGCGGCCTGCGCGAGGAGCTGGATGCGCCCGGCGAGTGGTTCCTGGACCGCGAGGCGCGCACGCTCTACTTCTACCCCCCCGAACCGTTGAACGACCACCCCGTCTACGCGCCCGTTCTGCCCCACGTCGTCTACCTGAACGGCTGCTCGAACGTGACCGTGCGCGGCTTCACCATCGCGTGCAGCGCCGAACGCGCCGTCTTCGTGAACGAGGCCACCGACTGCCTGGTCGCCGGCAACACGATCCGCAACTCGGGCGGGCACTGGTGGTGGGGGGGCGTCACCGTCCGCGGCGGCAGCGGCAACGGCATCGTGGGCAACGACATCCACGACATCGCCACCAACGGCGTCCACCTGTCCGGCGGCGACCTGGAGGCCCTGACGCCCGGCGGCAACTACGTCCGCAACAACTACATCCACCACGTCGGCTGCGTCCACCGCTACAGCAGCGCCATCCGCTTCTACGGCGTCGGCAACAGCGCCACGCGCAACCTGATCCACGACGTGCCCGGCGCCGGCGTCGTCCTACAGGGCGCGCAGCACACCCTTGCCGGCAACCACATCCGACACGTATGCCTGGAGGCCGAGGACACCGGCGGCATCAGCGCCAGCGCCATCGACTGGCTCTCGTGCCACGGGACGGTCGTGCAGCACAACTTCGTCCACGACGTCCTCGGCTACGGCTACGACACGTCGAAGGGCGAGTGGGTCTCGCCGTACTTCACGTGGGCCCTCTACCCGGACTGGGCGGCCAGCGGCATGCGCATCACGGGCAACATCCTGGCACGCGCCCCGCGCGGCGGCCTCCACCTGCATAGCGGCCGCGACAACCTGGTGGAGGGCAATGTCATCGTCGACTGCGGCGGCAACCAGATCGAGTGCAACGGCTGGACGACCACCACCGGCTTCTGGGCCACGAAGGTGGACGAGTGGGTCGGGAAGTACGAAGTCGCCCGTCGGCACGAGGCCTGGCGCGAAGAGCCTACGATGAAGGACCCCCGCTCCGTCATCCTGCCGGACGGCCACGTCATGCATGGCAACAGGTTCCGCGGCAACATCCTCCGCTACGACGACCCGCACGCCGCTGCTTTCCGCTTCCACGATGTGCCGCTGGACCGCAACCCCTCCGACCACAACCTGATCTACGCCTGCGGCCGACCGGTCCGCACGGGCCGGTCCGTCCTGCTGAGCGAACACGGGCCCAACCTTCTGCAGAACTCGGGCACCGAGGAAGGCCCCGTCGGCGCTTGGCCCACGGGCTGGGGCTGGCACGGCAACCCCGGCGAGCAGACGCGCGTCCACGTTGCCGAGGAGGGTGCCCACACCGGCGCCCGATGCTTGCTGACCGACCCCGGCCCGCCGGAGACCGTGGCTGGCGCGACCGAGCCCCTCTACGTTGCCCCCGGCTGGGTACCGTTCGAGCCGGGGAGCACCTACCGCTTCTCCGCCTGGGTCCGCAGCGAGCGCCCGTCCGCCAACCTAGCGCTGAGCGTCTACTCATGGAAGAAGGAAGCGCATCACTGGCAGGTCACGGAGAGCGTCAGCGTCACGGACGAATGGCGGCAGGTCGAGACCGTGGTGCGCGTGCCGACGGCCGACGACCCCGCCTACCGGCCCACGATGGCGAGGCTCTGGGTGCGGCTGGACCTGCCGACCGACGCCGGTAGGTTCTGGGTGGACGACGTGAGCCTGCGCGAGGCGGACCTGAGCGACGAGTGGACGGGATGGCGGCTCCTGGGACAGGACGCGAACTCTGTCGTGGCCGACCCGCTCTTCGTCGATCCGGCCGGGGACGACTACCGGCTAAGGCCCGAGTCGCCCGCCTTCGACCTGGGCTTCGAGCCCATCCCGGTCGATGAGATCGGTCCCTACGCGGACGACTTGCGGGCCACTTGGCCCATCCTCGAGGCGCCGGGCGCCCGGGAGCAACTGACGCGCCGGTGGTAGCCCTCTATCTGTCTGGGAGTGCATCGGCAATGCCGGCGCGGGTCCGTGCAATGCCCGCAGGGACCCGTGCGTGTCAGCGCACAGACCCCTTGGACTCCCAGCGGCCTGGCACAAAGCTCTTCCTGTCGTAGACTTGGCAGCCTCAAAGGGATGGACGCCGGCGCGTCCATGCGCGACTCCTGCGGCGGAGGGGCTCCCGTCCCTGCTAATCCGCCCCGTACCCGCGCAGCAGTCCCGTGACCTCCTCGTGACCCTCCTCTTCCGCCAGATCGAGGGGCGTCCGTCCGTCCTGGTCCTTTGCCGAAAGGTCCGCACCGCTCTTCAGAAGTGCTGCGACAATGTGGCGGTCGCCGCCGAATGCGGCGTGGTGAAGACACGTCAGTCCACGCCAGCCTCTGACGTCGATCTCAGCGCCAGACACCAACAAGGCCTCCGCTGCTGCTCGTTGGCCCATCCGTGACGCGTTCATCAGAGGAGTCAGATTGTGGGCATCTCGAACGTTCGGGTCGGCCCCATGTGAGAGAAGAGCGTTCACGATGGACGAGACCTGGATGCTCCAGTCTCGGCCCAGAGCGCTACCGGCCGCAGGGCCGTCGACGCTTGAGGCCCTCCCGGCCCGGTATTCCTCGACCGCCCGCCTCAACGTACCGTGCCGAGAGGACAAAGGTCCCCAGAGACCCCAGCCATGGGCTTCCTCCCGACGCTGTCTCGCAGACGCGTTGAACCGGCCAACGGGCCGTCCACTTACCAGAACTCCACGTCCCGAGGTGCGCCCACGGTTACGCGCAGAACAGACGTCCGTGGCATCGCTGTTGTGAGGTACCCGCCCGTCCGTGCGACCTCTTCACCCGATGGGAGCCTGTAGGATACGGTTACGCTCGTATCGCCACTCACCCTGACTCGTCCTCGCCAGGTGGCCCCGGGATAGAGTGCACCGACAATGCGTCCGCCTCCCCTGTACGTGATGATCACCTCCTCCAGCTCGACGTTGGAGTCGTTCACCACCTCGACAGCCGGCCCCCACATATACCAACAAGCCCAGAGGCCTAGTGCCAGGACCAGGAACAGAATCCCAACGATGGCCGCGATGACCGCCAAGGTCGCTCTCCTGTGGCGGAACCGCAACAACGCCATGGACTTCACCCCCGCTGTCGGTCTAAGGGAAGTACCCTGAGACGGCCGTGCCGTAACGCTTTCTTACACTCCTCGTCACAGTCAGCACACTCGTCCCTTCCTATCTCCCTGCCCACCCTGTTGTTATGTCGGTCCATCTCCTGCTCGTCGGACGGGTTGTCGCCGTAGTCCTCATGAATGTCTCCTACCTCCGCGGCCTCTCTAGGTCCTATCCTCTGCGCCATCCTGCATGACCAGTAACAGTGCCGGAACGCGTCTGCCGGACCGTTGTGGATGCCGCCAAGCCCGCTGGAGTCAGTCGCTTGATTTGCCTCGTTTCTGAGTCTGAACGCTCGCCACGCGTCTATCGGATCGACGGCCTTAGTAGCGGCCCAGCCTTCTGCAAAGGAACGCTTGCCGGGGTAGTCGCCGCCATAGTACTCGTAGTCGGTATCGATGTCTCCCTCGCCGTCACGCGCCGGGCGTCGTCGCAGGTGTAGGTCACCGTCCAGCCGCGCTGGTCGGTGCGCGTATTCACCGTCCCGTCGTCGTTGTAGGCGACCGTCACGTCCCCCGAGTCAGGATACGTCGTCTTCGTCACGGCGCCGGGGTGCTTTGCCGCCCCGTAGTAGTACTCCGTGTCCTGGTGGGTCTGAGAGTCCTCCCAGGCCTCGATCACGTCGTAGTAGACCTCGCCCGTGCCGTCCCACTGATCGTACTTCCACGTGACCTTGATGCCGAGCCCGCCCTGCGCGGCGTCCTGGATCTCCTCGGTCGGACACCTCCCCTGCGGCAGGATGGCCCCCCGTCACCTACGGTACGGCCCAGACTCTCTTGCCATCCTCATCCCGCAGTCGCATCGTGCTCCCTTCCTGCCGCACGGTTAGCTCAACCCGTGTCTCGCCTACATCGTCCAGCAGGTGCAGGAACGACTGTCCCTCGAAAAGCCCGCACTGGACGCGCGGTATCCCCTGCTCACTCAGGAGCGTCACATGCGGCTCACCACCGGCCCCGAGCCCTACGAGGAGGCGGGCTTTGCCCTCTTCGCCCATAATCCTGAGGCCAGCCCCGCCCAGAGGCGTCGTCGCAACGGGGCCTAGACTGATCGCCTCGGCGCCTTCCGGGGACAAGAAGGTCAGAGAGCCAGCGGACAGAACGACCCTCACCCGCCCCGCCTTGTCTGTGACAGCAACTGAGCTGGCGGTAAGCTCTTGGGTGCTCCCATCAGTCAGCGCAGCGCTTGGCCGTTCGGGTGAACTGAGCATCGCGATGCCGACCAGTGCGCCAAGCGCAACGACAAGGCAAATCGGCCTAGCCCTGCTCTGAGAAACCGCCATCTGTCTCCTCCGGCATTCTCTTCAGGTCCGCGTCACCTCCACATGTCAGCCGGCCGTACAGGACGCCGACCAACGCGTCTGTGCTAGCGATTCTTGCACCAAGCCTCGCATATGGCTACGGCCATACTGCACGCGGCCTCAGCGCCGCCAATGCATATGGCCTTCTCAACTGGATCCTTGATCTGGTCACAAGCTTCCAACGCGATCTCTCGCGTGCTTTCAGCCTTCCTCACGCACTCGGTCACAGAGCAGTTTCTGTCTGGACCCGGAAGCTGGTAATGACTCCAATACTGCGCATCCCTAAACGTCTGTTGGCAATCGCCCGGTGAGCCAATCCAACCCCCCGTAAGGCGGCAAAGCAGACTGGACTTGTGCTTCACCGGGGTATAGGACAGTTTGCTGATATCCAGCTCATCGCACGTTGGGGACATTGTCCCCCGACTATGGTGCTCGACTGGGACGCAGCTGTAGTAGCACATGCGCGTACACCCGCACTCGCCCACAAGGGCGGACGACGTAAGGCTACACTCGTAAATGACGTGGCGGGCTTCCCCGGTTGGGTCACTCCTGGTCGTTGGTCGCTCGCCCACATAACTGTACAAGTCGTGCGAGTCATGGTGCGGCCGAGGGTGGGCGAGTAGTACCTGTTACGGTACTGCATGAGGCCCGACTCGTCGTCCAGGCGGCGGCCGGTGAAGGTGTAAGGGTTCTCCACGTCGGAAAGGCCGTCGGCGTCGGCGCTTCCGTCCGCGTCCAGCACCGTGCAGGCGCCGTAGGCATCGTACCTGAAGCGTTCCACGACCGACTCGTTGGCGTCCGTAAGGGCCATCACGGAGAAGAGCGTGTTCTGG
>LJUF01000239.1 GCA_001303665.1 Phycisphaerae bacterium SM23_33
GATCCGCCGGTATTTCGAGCTGGGCTGCGAGGTCAAGGCCCTCGGCCGCGGACACATCCAGCGCATCAAGGAAGAAGTCCGCAGGGCCAAGAGATGACACGCGCGGAGCCATGAACCACGCGGCCTCGTGAGAAAGACGATGCGGCAGACAATGATCCTGGTGCGGTCGCCGGGCGGGGCGGCTGAAGGAGCCGCTTCGTGAACGGGACGACGACCGGTTCGACGGGCGGGCGGCCGATGATCATGGCCACGCGCGGCGTGGTCTCTTCCGGGCATTACCTGGCGACCGAGGTGGGCGTGGAGCTGCTGCGCTGCGGCGGCAACGCCATGGACGCGGCCGCGGGCGTCGGCTTCGCCCTGGCCCTGCTGAAGCCCCACCAGAACGGCATCGCCGGCGAGGTGCCGATGCTGGTCTACTCGGCCAAGGGCAGGAGGGTCTGGGCCATCAGCGGCCACGGCGTCGCCCCGCGCGCGGCCACGATCGAGCGCTTCCGCAACCTCGGGATACAGGTCATCCCCGGCGACGGGTTCCTCCCGGCGGTCGTCCCGCCCGCCGTGGCCAGCTGGATCTGCCTGCTGGATCGGTTCGGCACGATGCGGTTAGCCCAGGTGCTCTCCCCGGCCGTCGAGTTGGCCGAGCGCGGCTTCCCCATGTACGACGGTCTGCACGCCAGCATCGCCGCCCATGTGCACCGCTTCCGCGCCGAGTGGCCCTCGTCGGCGGAGGTCTTCCTGCCGGGCGGCCAGCCGCCGCCGGTCGGCAGCATCTGGCGGAACCCGGATTGGGCGCGGACCTTGCGCCGGCTCATCCGGGCCGAGCGGCGATATAAGCAGCGCCGCAGCGGCCTTCTCGCCGCGCACGACGAGTTCTACCGGGGCGGAATTGCGCAGGCCATCGTCGAGTTCTGCCGGTCCAATCCGGTTCGCGACGCCTCCGGCCGGTCCCACGCCGGGCTGCTGACGATGCGGGACTTTGCCGCCTTCAGGGCCCGGGTGGAGCGGCCGGTCCGCACGACCTGGGGCGACGTGGCCGTCTTCAAGTGCGGCCCGTGGACGCAGGGGCCGGTCCTGCTTCAGAGCCTCAACCTGCTGGGCAGGTTCGACCTGGCCTCGATGCGGCACAACTCCGCCGACTACATCCACACCGTGGTGGAGTGCATGAAGCTCGCCTACGCCGACCGCGAGTGCTACTACGGCGACCCCAGGTTCGCCGACGTGCCTTTGGCGAAGTTGCTGTCGAACACATACGCCGCCCGGCGGGCCCGCCTCGTGGACCCTGCGGCGGCGTCGTTGGCGCTTCGCCCCGGCGGCCGCCGGCCGATGAGCCCCGAGCGGATTGCCGGCCTGCCCCCGGCCGAGGCGGCCCCGACTCATCCCGCCGGCGGCGACACCACGAAACTGGAGGTCATTGACGCGGCCGGCAACATGGTGTCGGCCACGCCCAGCGGCGGCTGGCTGACCGCCTCGCCAGTCATCCCCACCCTGGGATTTCCCCTCGGCACTCGCGGCCAGATGTTCTCGCTGGATCAGCGCCACCCGAATTCGCTTCGGCCGGGAAAGCGCCCGCGGACCACCCTCACGCCCTCGCTGGCGACCCGCGCCGGCCGGCCCTTCATGGTGTTCGGCTCCCCCGGCGGCGACTGCCAGGACCAGTGGGCCCTCCAGTTCTTCCTCAACGTCGTGGAGTTCGGCATGTCGTTGCAGGAGGCGGTGGAGGCGCCGACCTTCTGGACCAGGCATTTCCCCAGCTCGTTCTATCCGCGGACGGCCGAGCCGGGGGCGCTGTGCGTCGAGGCTCGCGTCCCCAAGCGGGTGCGGGACGAGCTGGCCCGCCGCGGGCACCTCGTCACGCCCGCCGGACGATGGAGCGGGGGCAACACGTTGGCCGCCGGCATCGACACCGAGACGGGCGTGCTGTGCGCGGCCGCCTCCCCGCGGCTGGAGCCCGCCTACGCCGCGGGCTGGTGAGTTTGCCCACGTCCGGGGCGGCGGGCGGGTCCCGCCGGCCTGGGAGGTCGGCCCGCGTGTGGCGCGACCGTCCGCCTCGCGGGAACAAAACCCGGTTTGCCGCCTCTAAATGACAAGGTATAAAAGCCCGGAGAGCGATATGGCCGGGCGCTGTGGTTACCCTAAGGCGAAGCGATTGTCTCTGGAGCGGTGGCGGCTGGCGCGGCGGGGCGGCGATGCATGGGAATGTCCCAGTTGTCCGAATCTTCCCGGCGGGTTGGCGCCGGCTGCCCATTTTGGTGTGCGCGGCGGCGGGGCTGGCGTTCGCCGCGCCGGTATGGGCCGGCCCGACCACGACCGGCAGCGCAGACGACGCCCGGCTCCAGCAGGAGATTGCCCGGGCCGTCAGGGATCTGGGCAGCGACTCCTGGCGTGTCCGCGAGGAGGCGACGCGGCGGTTGTGGTCCATCGGCAGGCCGGCCGAGGCGGCCCTGCGCCGGGCCGCCGAGAGCGCCGACCCCGAAGTCCGTTTCCGCGCCAACACCATCCTGGAGAAGTTCAGGTACGGCATCTATCCGGACACCCCCAAAGAGGTCTTGAAGCTGATCGAGGACTATCGCGGGGCGGCCCCGAGCGCCCGGGTGAACTTCGCCCGCCTGCTGATCGACAAGGGCATCCACGGCTGCCGGGCGCTGCTGTGCCTAGCCAAGGCGGAGGAGGATGAGAAGCTTCGCCGGCGGCTCTTTGAGCAGGTCCATCGAAATGTTGGCCGGGTGGTGCCTGTCCTGCTGGCGGAGGAAGACTTTGCCGAGGCCGAAATGCTGCTGGAGGCGGCCGCCTCAAGCGGGGCAGAATTCGCTATGCGCAACTACGCCGCCTATCACCTCATTCGCGGCAGGCTGGACCAGGCCGTCGCCAGATGCCAGGCCGAGGCCCGCTCCGACCCGGCGGCCGCCAGGCAGCTGACCTTCCTGTACCGGGCCAGGGGCGAGCTGGAGAAGGCCCGGGCCGCCGCCAAGGCCTCCGGCGACCAGGGCCTGCTCAAGTCCGTCCTCTACGAACTGGGCGACTGGAAGGCGCTGGCCGAGATGCACGCCCGCGAACTGGCCGGCGGCAAGCAAGACATCGAGAGTCTCGGCTTCCTGGCCGCCTATCACCGGCTGGCGGGAAATGCCAGGCCCTTCGAGGACGCCATCGCCCGGATCAAGGCGCTGAATGGAAGCGAGCCCGGGCATCATTGGCACCAGGCCGAGGCCTTGCTGGTGAACGAGCGCTTCGATGAGGCCTTGGACTTCCTGTTGGCCAAAAAGATGTACTCCCCGGCCTTCCGGCTGCTTTGCGCCCAACTGCGATTCGACCGGGCGTTGGGGCTGGTCAACCAGGCCAGGGCGGAAAAGCACGCGGAATCGTTCAGCCTGGCCGCCGGCGCCGCCCGGCGATGGGCTGCGCTGGGCGAAAACGACAAGGCCAGAAGAATGCTGGAGGAGCTTGCCGGCCAGGCCCGGCTGGACGCCAAGCCCTCACTTTCTTACGAGCTCATCCAGGCGGAGGTCGCCTTGGACATGAAACAAGAGGCCCTCCGGCATTGCGCCGAGGCCCTGGCGAGCCTGAAGGGGGATGACTCGCCGTCGTCGCTGCTGAGCGCCGTCTTTCCCGGGGTCAGGTTCTCGATGGAAAGCTGGTGGAAGCTGCTGCGGGGGGCGTTCCCTGACGAGGACTGTGCCGAGACCCTGAGCAGATTGAAGGATCTGGTCGAGAAGAAAACGCCCGAGAAGGAGCTGGCCCGGCTGGCCGAGTTCGTGGCCGGGCAGGACAAGACACCTGCCTCGGGGCGCAGGCATTGGCTGGACCTCATCGCCGGTGCCTGCCAGGAATCCGGATATGACGAGCTGGCCCTGGAGCTCCGCTGGCGCTGCGTCGAGCTGGAGGCGTCCGAGTTCACCATCGAGCGGCTGGCCGACGCCCTGGCGAAGGTGAAGCGGTGGGCCGAGGCGGCCGAGCAGTATCGCATCGCCTGGAAGAGCGGGCAGAACAGGCCCTTCCACGCCTACCTGGCCGGCGCCGCCCTGACCCGCGCCGGCCGAAAGGCCGAAGGCAAGCAGCTCATGGAGCTGGCCGTGCTGCTGCCGCTGGCCGACCAGACCAGCCGCTACAACCTCGCCTTTGAGGCCGCTCGCCGAGGCCACCAGGCCGAAGCCGACCGGCAGTACGACCTCATCGTCCGCACCGGCGAGCCGGCCTCGTACGAGATCGGCGAATGTCTCAGGTCCGAGCTCTACCGGCTGGCCCTGGGCAGGCAGGACTACTTCCGGGCGGCGGCCTGCGCCGAGCGCGGCCGGCTGCCCTGCCTCAGCTTGAGCACCGGCATGTCAGACCCCGCGGGCTACCTGGTCGTCAGCGCCCGCATCCACGGCGCCCTGGCCCGCGGTCACCTGAGGGCCGGGCGGGTGGCGGAGGGCCTGCAAGAGGCCCAGCTCTGCCACGCCGCCCTGCCCGGCGACACCGACGTCGCCATCACCCTGGTGTCGGACCTGGACCGGCTCAAACGCGGGAAGGAGGCCGACGCGCTGTTCTCAAGGTATTTCGACCGCCTCGAGAAGGTCTGTCGGGAATACCCCAACGCCGCGGGCTACCGCAACCGGGCCGCCTGGCTGGCGGCGCGATGCCGCCGCCGGCTGGATCGGGCGGCCAAGCTCGCCGAGCGCGCCGTGGAGCTGGCCGGCGACAACCCCGCTTACCTGGACACCCTGGCCGAGATCCACTTTCAGCGCCGCGATCGCGGCGGGGCCCTGCGGCTCATCAAGCGCTGCATCGAGCTGGACGCGGAGCGGCCTTACTATCGCGGCCAGCTCAAGCGATTCCAGGCCGGCGACCCCGCCACCGACCCGCCCGCTGAGCAGTGAGCAGTGCCGCCTGCTGGTATTATCGCAGCGCCGAGTTTCGGAGCGCGTGGCGAAACTCGAAGCACAAAGCTGGAAATCCGAAATAAATGCCAAATCCCAAACGCGCAAATGTCCAAGACGGCGCGCCAAGGCCTTTTGAGCATTCGGGTTTGGGATTTGGCACTTGCTTCGAGATTCGGATTTCGGGATTCGGGCTTGAAGTGGACCCTCACATCATGCCGAGGTCATCCCGGCATCTGGCCAGGACCTTCGCCCCCGCCGGCGGGGTCAGGAAACGCATCCCGGACTTCTCGTGGACCTGCCAGCTGTAGGCCGTTCCGCAGCGGGGGCAGCGGATGTCGTCCCGGCCGACGTCGCAGCCCGTCATGAGTCGGTTGCAGACCTTGCAGTAGGTGAGGTTGCCGCTGAAGACGTCTCGGCCCGGGCTGCGCAGTTCGCCGGAGAAGTCGTCGTGCACCGTCCGGCACTGGCGGCAGACGAAAATCGCGCGGGTCTCCGGCTCGCGGCCCTCGTGCCGGCGGAAGTAAGAGAGAATGTCTTCGCGGTCGGCCGGCATCATCTTGTCCAGCGGGGTCATCCGCATGTTCCGGCAGAACTGGCAGGGCCGGCCGATCCAGTCGATCAGCCGCCGCAGCAGGAAAAGGACCGGGATGAGCAGCACGGCGGCCGCGATGGCCCCGATGAAGACGTATTTGGCCGCGGGAGGCTGTCTCTGCTCGGCCGCCAGGAGGCAGAAGATGCCGGCTGCCTGGGTCGCCCCGGCGAGAAATCTCGCCGCACTCGGAACCATGTTCGTCATGGCCTCAAAGGGATTGCCGAGCTGCTCGAAGTGCTCCA
>LJUF01000240.1 GCA_001303665.1 Phycisphaerae bacterium SM23_33
GCCGAGCCGTCCAGCCCCACCGTAAGCGCCAAGGATTGCAGAACCCGGTAATGGTGCGATTCACGGCTGGCCCGGTACCCCGCCGCCAAGGCAGCCGTGGCCGCCTGCAGGAGGGCATTGTAGGCGATGTTGAACTTCCAGTCGGCGCTTAGGCCCGCCGCTTGACAGTCCCTGAGATCGCGATCCGCCAAGGCCAGCAGTTCCACAACTTCCCGGGCGCTTGACTGGTGCGAAGACAGCCAGCCGCTACTTCGCCAGTCTTCCAAGCTCATGGTCGCTGCCGATTAGGAAAATCTTGGGCTCTTCCAGGACGGTCTTAAGGAAAGGGTGCCCCGAAGAGACCTTCTCGCGGAACTCCGGCGGCGGATACACCGTCGGATTGACCTCCCGCCCCAGCGCATCTTGGACCTTGCCCAGGGCTGCCACCACCTCGCCGAAATCCGCTTCCCCGATGACCATCAGGTCCACATCGCTGCCCGTCCCTGCCTCGTGCCGGGCCTGGCTGCCATAGATGAAGGCAATCTCGACGCCCTCGCCCAATCCCTCCAGCGCCGGCCGAAGCACGTCCGCCAGGCCGGAGGTCTTCCGGATAATCGACATAAGTTCCGCATAGATCGGGCATTCCTGCGAGGCTTGGTAGTAGATCCGGTTGCCGTCGCGGGCGGCGGTCACGACCCCGCACGCCACCAGACCGGCCAATTCCCGGCGCACGGTCCCTATCGCGCAGCCGGTCCTGCGGACGATGTCGCGCAAGTGCCACCGTCGGGCCGGGTTCATCAGCAGCAGGGTCAGCACGTTCTTCCGCGCTCGCGGGAAAAGCCAGTCGATAGGCTGTCTTCCAGATGTTCTCATAGCGCGCACGATCGTGCGCTTATAGCGCACGCCTGTCAAGACCGCCCGGCGCCTGGCCGGACGATAGTCGCCCCCGCCCCGGCGTGCAAGCTTTGCCCGCGGCGGCGAGCAGACCGACGACCGCACCGTGCTGGCCTTCCAGCTCCGCTGACCCGCGCCCAGGCAGGCCGCCAAAATCGGCGCCCAGGGCACGTTCGTGGCCAGCGAGGTCCTAGCCCTCCAGGCCGGCGGGATCACCGACCGCATGCCCGACGGCATCGACAAGGTCGAACGCAACACCCGCCCGCTGCGGGACCCCGACGAGATCAGCTTCACCTGAGGTACAGCGTGTCCGCGTATGCAATCACGATCCGAAATACGGCCCCGGAGGGCGGCCAAGTAAGTGGGCCGCCCCCCGGGTTCCTTGCGCCCTTAGAAGGTCTCAGCCATCAACTGACAGTGGAAAGCCTCCGGCGGTCGTCCTTCCTGGATGGCTTCCTCAACCTGCCGCATGACCTCCGGCGGGGAATCGCCTTGCGCCCAGCGCGGCAATTGGTCCTCAGGCCCAAACGGTCCAATCGTCCGAAACCCCAGCTTCGCATACGTCGTGTAAGGCAGGGCTCCGGACCACGTTGCGAACTTGAAGAGCCGCTCCGGCGCCCCTCGGCCAGCCACCGCCGCGTATCCGCTGTCCCGCGCCCAGTCGGCCGAGACCTGACAGAGCGCCGTGCCGATCCCTCGGCCGTAGTAGCGAGGCTCCGTATCCACGAAACGTGTGGCGGCAGTGCGGCGCAACTCGGCGAGAATCGCCTCCACCTGGCGCACGTCCATCTCCACCGCATCCAGGTTATTGAGGGCAGCGGCTGTGCGCACTGCGTCCCAGGAGTTCGATTCGGCGAATCGATGAACCAGCGCCAGCGTTTCCTCGCGGTCGCTCGCGAGCGTTCGGCCCACGTGGAAGCAGCTCAAACACCATATCGGCCCGGGCAGGTCCAGTGCAGCCTCTCGTGTGGTGTCGGGCCACTCGTCCGGATGCCACCAATTGGCCCACGAAGGCCACCGTTCGCTGCCGGCCTTTGGATCATCGAGGCGATAGCCGTGCACTACGCCCACGCACTTGGCGCCCTCCCAGGCCGCCATGCCGATGGTGACCTGCTCGTCGAAGAGACGGAGCAGCTCCTCCCGGCCAGGCCAGCATCGACGCACAATCCGGTCAAGCTCGGTCTGCCGGATTGCCCGCACTTCGATGTGAGGGTGTTCCCCCGACCGCGGAGGAGTCCGCGACTCGACGAACGCTTTCAAGTGGTCCCAGTTCCGGAATCCGTAGTCCAAGGCCAAGGCGAACTGCACCTCTTGAAGGCCGCAGTGAGCCGACAGGATCGCGGCATCATCGGCCCGCGCGAAGCGCCGAAGCGCCCGGAGGACCTGGCAACAAGACGGATCGCCGGCGCCGTGCGCTTTCAGGAGGTCTTTAGCCCGTTTGCGAAGGTACTCAAGACTCGGGCTTTCGGGGAGAGCGGAAACCATGGCAACCTTCCTTTCCGTTCGCGCCCGGGGCCTGCTCGCTCGGGCAGAAAAGAAGGTTCGTATGGGTCGCTCGTGAAGGCGGGTTCAACCCTTCCCGCAGGCCGGGCGGCGTCCTTCATCGCCACCGATATCGTACCCCGGAATCCGCTGTCCGCGAGAGAAATCCCTGGACAAAGTGAAGCATGCCCACGCGGACCGAGAAGATCGACTCGCGCGAATGGACCACCGGCGAGAGACCGTCGGTGACGATGCACTACGTCCCGGACGGCACCAGCGACGACCTGACGGCCAAGACGCTGCTGCTCAGTTCCACGCCGACGCTCCAAAGCTATGGCGACGGAGCGGCCATCGTCAAGGTGCCCGTGGCGGTCTACATCGAGAAGGTCTACGAGGAAGGTGACTTCGCGGGCCTGGGGATTGGGACGTGATGCTTGCGGGCACGGAAGCGACCATTCGTTCAGAGCGCCAACTGCCAGATCAGCATGACCTCTTTGGATACCTCGGCACAGTGAACATAGCCAAGCCGTCGGATCTCGATCAACTCAGCCCCGCAGGCGGCGTAGAAACGGCAAGCGGGAACATTCATGTTCTGTGTCTCGATCACGATGAACCGGAATCCTCGACTCTTGGCCCACTCCGCGCACCGGTCGATCAACGTTCTTCCGACTCCCCGCCTGCGACTCTCGACCGAAACGCGGATGTCCCAGAGGAAGGCCGCATCCTTCCACCGTTCGACGGCAACCATGCCTGGGGAAGGCGGAGCCACAGCCGCGCCCCCAACCGGTCTGCCGGCATCGGTCGCAAGGAAGACCCCCCACCCACGGACATCAAATCTCTTCGCCCAGACCGCCGGCGCATCCTCGGGGCCGAACTGGACTTTCGTGTAGGGGGATTCAACAGCCCGTTCCTGCATGGCGATTCCGCCCAGCCCGCCGTCCAACAGCTGGCATTCAAGAACCCGATCGACCAGGATGTCGCCGGAGATCTGAGCGTAGGCCTTCCAGCCCTCCGGTCTGATCTCAGTGATTTCAAGTGGCACGGTTTCGACCTTTCCGCACGTTCGAGGTGCCCATTGTGGGCGACGCTTTGAGGAAAGTCCAACCCGGCGATCCGCTGAAGATCCCCGCCGGGACGTTCAACACGCCTGCCCGCCGAAGCCTTTGGCGCAGGAGGGTTCGTGGACGCGGCCAACGACTTCCTTCGCCGCCAGCGAAGCACCGGCCGCACGCCATTGGCCTCAACCACCGCGTGAAGCGGCCCATATCGCCGGCGCACTGGCTACCGCATCACATCACGGACGGCTTCTGGGAAGGATTTGCGGCCGCCCGAAACGCTCAGGCGGACCGATGCTGATGGATGTCGCCACACATCGGCTTTGAGCTCCTTTGGGGCACGCAACCGGCGGCCTGGGAAAGGCTCGTGTCAGCCTTCCCCAGGAGCGACCGGCCCAACGGACACTCCCAGGGCATCGCTTCAGCTTCGCTTCAGGCCGGGTCAGTGGAGTTCAGGGGGCTGTTCCAGAAGGGGTTCAAATCCCGCCAAAAGGGGTTCAGCGGATACCCCCGGATGGGCGGGTTCGGGCAGGGATTTTCGGCCGGGAACCGCCCGGCCCACTTGGGCGGGACGTCGCCGCCGGAGTTGGCTCTTTCGGCGGCCCCCCTCCATCCCGCTTGGGGATGTCCTTCTGCTGGGGCTGGTATTCGAACGCGCCGATGGCGCAGGGCTTGCCGGCCGGCCGAGGTCGGCCGTCGCAGTCCACGTCGACCTCCTCCAGCGGCAGGCCGGCGCCGATGGCAGGCGAGTCCGCTCGGAGGTGATAGTCGCCCTTGGCCGGCTTGACCAGCCTGGGGTCAACGTTCCAGAAGTCCTGCGAGTGCGAGTACGTGTACGGCTCCCAGAGCGGCTTGCCGTCGCTTCGGCAGGCCATGTTCCTCGCCACGTAGGGCAGCACGGTCTTGCGGGAGGGGCTTACCCCGGTGAACAAGACGTTGATGACGTGGCCGGGCATGTCATAGAAGAGGTTGTTCCTGATGCTGGCGTCCGGGCAGTCCTTCAGGCCGACGCCGCCGGGGTGGCACTTGGGGTCCAGGACCAGGTCGCTGACGAAGGTGTTGTTCACGACGATCAGCCTCTTGCAGCCAATCGCGTTGACGCCGCGGAAGGTCTTCAGCACGTTGTTGCGGATGATGATGTTCTCGGCCCCGCCCTCGATCATAAACCCCTGACAGGTCTCTCTTGGCTGCTGGGCGGCGGCGTTGTCACAGAGATTCCCCTCGAAGACGATGTCCCTGGCGGGCTCGCTGTACTTGTCGGACCAGGTCTGGAAGCAGTCGATGTGGGCATCGTCGTTGTAGTCGCCTTGGGCCGGGTCGATGCCCGGCGGGCCGTACTTGATGTCGTGAATGTGATTCTTCCGGATCACGTGCCCCCGGCCGAAGAAGCGCATGCCATCGGCGTCCAGGCCCCGGATCTTGGCCGGGTGGCCTTCGGCGGCCACGACCTTGGGGTGATACTGAACGCTGCCCCAGATCTCGTTGCCCTCGACGAGGTTGTTCCGGCCGGCGAGGCTGATCCCCGCCATCTCGTTGCGGAACAAGCGGTTGTTCCGGACGACGCAGTCGCTGGTGGCCGTCGGCTCTTCGGGCGTGGCGGCCAGGACGATGCCCGTGAGGGCGGCGTCGTGAATGTAGTTGCTCTCGACCACGACGTGCCGGCCCTTGACGAACACGCCCGCGCTGACGTCGCTGTGCCAGCGAACGTAGTCCGTGTCGGCGATCTCGAAGCCCCGGATGGTGATGTGGTCGGCCGTGACCTTGAAGCCTTTCATCACGACCGTTCCCTTGGCCTGGTAGGTGATGGGTAGGGCGGGACGGCCGGAGCGGATCACCGCCACCCGCTGGGCGGCGTAGCTCCCCTCCAAGACCGTGACCGCGTCTCCGGGCAACATCGTGTCGGCGGCCTGCTGGATCGTCTTCCACGGCTTGGCCTCGGTACCAGGATTGGCGTCGTCGCCGTGGGTGGCGACGAAGTAGACGCCGCCGAGGCACTGCCCAGCCAAGGCCAGCAGCAAGGCGGGCATGGCGCCGAGCGGCCGGCGGCGGCGGCCCGCCAACGTGCAGTTCAGGATCATGTCTATGCTCACCGCCTGGCCACCCCATCGAACATGGCGGCCGTCCATCGGCTCGAACCGTCACGGGCGTCCCTTGCATCGCCGGCCTGGCCCTCGGCCTGCTTCACCCGGTAAACGTGGACGCATGGCTGAGACTCCATCCCGCCGGGCAGCGCCCCCCGGCAGTACAGATACAGCCGCCTGTCCGC
>LJUF01000241.1 GCA_001303665.1 Phycisphaerae bacterium SM23_33
ATTGTTACCAGGTTCAGCCCAATGCGATGAGTTGGCATCCTCTTCTCCCTTGGCCAGCCGGATCGAATCTTCGCGGCCGGCTCAGCGGCGGACGACGGCGGGGTCCGGCTCCAGCGCCGTCGCCACGTGCTCGTTCAGCATGGATTGTAGCCGGGCGCGGACATCTGCCGCGGCCGGGTCTTCGGCGATGTTAGTCTGCTCGGCCGGATCGGCCTGCCGGTCGGTCAGGAAAACGTCGCGGTCGGGGTCGTCGGCCGGCCGGCCGTCGATGCGGACGTTGCAGTCCAGCCGGTATTGGGCCGTGCGGATGCACGCCCGCCGCGGCCAGCCGCGCCCGCCGACGTACTCGCCCTTGCCCAGGTTGGGAAAGGCCTTGCTGTCGGGCAGGCCGAAGCCGATGCTCGAATACACCGCCTCGGGGGCCTCGTCGGCGAACAGGTCGCGCCCCCGGAACTGCTTCGGCGCGGTCATGCCGCACAGGCCGAACAGCGTGCGGGCCAGGTCCAGGCCCTGGCAGATGTCGCTCCGAACCGTCCCGGCCGGCAGCACGCCGGGCAAGGAGATCAGCCGGGGAATGCGGTGCACCTGCGGGGCGAAGATGTGCTTGGCGTAGCAGCCGCCCTCGCCCAGCGAGGCCCCGTGGTCGGAGTCGAAGACGACGATGGTTTGGCGCTGCTGGTCGGTGCGGCGAAGGAAGTCCAGGACCAGGCCCACCTGGGAGTCGATCCAGGCCACCAGGCCGTAGTAGTAGGCCTGGGCGAGCTGGATCTGCTCGCCCGTCAGGGAATCGGCGGCGACGACCTGGGCGAAGCGGCGCTCGAAGGCGCTGACCTGCGGGGCTTCGGTGAGGTGGTCGCGGAAGCTCGCGGGCGGGTACAGGCTGTCGAAAGGCGGCGGCGGGCACACGGGCGTGTGGGGCTGGAGGTAGGACAGCCGCGCCAGCCACGGGCGGTCTGCCTCGGTCAGCCAGGCCAGGGCGTTGCGGGTGACCTGCTCGGCCGGGAAGGGCTTGCGCGAGCGGAAGCGCCCGCCGATGAAGGTGCCCACGCCGGGGCTGATCATGTCCTTGTCCCGGCAGCCGGCCTGCACCTCTTTCATGCCGGCGCCCTCGGGGCGGCGATGCTGCCACGGCTGCATCTGCGGCGGGACGTGCAGCTTGCCGAAGTCGGCCGTGGCGTAGCCGCGGGCGGCGAACATCTCCGGGAAGGTCGTCATCGGGCGGGGGATCTGGAACCGCTTCCAGCTGCCCTCGTTGTGATAGACGCCGCTGCCTTCCGGATGCAGCCCGGTCAGCACCGAGACGCGCGAGGGCACGCACACCGGGGAGTCGCAGAAGCAGTTCTCGAAGCGCACCCCCGCCTCGGCGATGGAGTCGATGTTGGGCGTGTCGGGCTGGAACTGGTCGTTGCCGTAGCAGCCCAGGGCGTCGGCCCGCAGCTCGTCGCAGTAGATCCACAGGATGTTCGGCTTCCCGCTCATGCCCTCATCCTCTTTTGGCTTCCGGCTGGGTTTGCCTCAGGATTTCCCTGACGAAGGCGGCGTTCTCGGCGGCCTGGTTGCTGTACTTCTGAAACATGCCCACCACCACGGCGTCGGTGGGCTTGATGTTGTCGAAGGCGAACTGGAAGGCCGCTCTTGTGCTTTGGGGGGTGGCGCAGTTTCGGCTGGCGGCCATCAGCTTGAAGCCCAGGCAGGGCTTGGGGACCTGGCGCATCACCATCGTCATGCGCGGCGGGTCTTCCCGGGGGAAGCGGTCGCGGGCGTAGGCGTTCTGGTCCACGGCCGGGGCCGACTTGTACCCGCGGGCCAGATCGTAGAAGCAGGTCATGTAGAAGTCCGTGGGCCAGCCCTTCTCCTCGATGTACTGCACGACCTCGGGGATGTGCGTCCCCACGCCGGTCGGCAGGTGCGTGTCCTTCATGGCCTTGACGATGTCGCCGACGGCGTCGATCTTTCCGGCGTGCCAGGAGTTGTCGGTGTGGGTGCCGTGGTGGTAGATGGCGATGGGCTCGTAGCGGACGATCTCGGCGATGTTGGCCTTGATGTCGGCGAACTCCGAGGCGGTCTGGGCGATCCACTGCATCTTCCCGCCGCCCAGCCGGTGCTCCAGGTACGCCCGCATCTGGTGGCGGTCGCCGCGGGACTGGAAGGTGTTGATGCCCTGCCGCCAGCACTCATCCAGCAGGGCCTGGACGTTGGGCATGGTGTAGTAGGTAAGCATGTCCCGATCCATCTCCGCCGAGACGTGGGAGATGCCGTGCAGGGGGTTGCCCCCGCAGATCAGCCGCGTCACCGGGCGCCCGCACACGTCAATGGTCGGGAGGATATCCATGTGGCTCACTTGCTTGGCATGCCCAGCTCTCTCATTACCTCTTGCAGGTCGGACCAGACCTTCTGCCGGTTCTCCGGGGTGTACGCCCGCAGCAGGTAGGCCGGGTGAAAGGTCGGCATGACCTTGATGTCGGCCAGGTCGGCATCCAGCATGGGCAGCGACTGCCACTGCCCGCGCAGCCGGCTGATGCCCGCGGTGGTGTGCAGCAGGGCGTGGGTGGCGGGGTTGCCCAGGGCGGCAATGACCCTCGGCCGGATGATCTTCAGTTGCTTGACCAGGTGGTCCCAGCAGGCGGCGACCTCATCGGCGGTGGGGCTGCGGTTGCCGGGCGCGCGGCACTTGATGACGTTGCAGATGTAGACGTCGGCGCGTTTCAGGCCCATGGCCCGGATCATCTTGGTCAGCAGCTCGCCGGCCCGGCCGACGAAGGGCCGGCCCTGCTTGTCCTCTTCCTCGCCGGGGCCTTCGCCGATGAAGACCAGCCTGGCGTCGGGATTGCCCTCGCCGAAGACCACGTTCTTGCGGCCGCGGCACAGCCCGCACCGGGTGCAGCCGAGCACCTCGTTGGTCTCCAGGCCCTCCAGCTCGGCGGCCTTTCGCTTGGCCTGGCCGGTGAAGGCCTTGGGATCCGGCGGCGGGGGAATCCCCCGCGCCGTGGAAGTGCGGGCGGGCCGAACCGGCTCGGCCGGCTGGACCGGCCCGGCCGACTGCGCGGGAAGCACCGTGCCGGGCGCCAGGGCCTCGCCCGCCAGCACGCGGTCGGTCTCGATGAGCTGTCTCGCCGCCCGCCGCAGCCGCTGCAGTTCGTCTTGCATGGCTCGCCTCCAGCCTCGGTCGGGCCGGCGCTTGGCCGGCACCTCATGGCCTCGTCAGGCGGCATTGTCGCGAAAGAAGCCGCCAATTACACGAGTTTACACCGGACTTGGGCGGACTTTTCCCCCTTTCGGCTGGGGTAGGCGAGGCCGCTTCGTCTCATGAGCCGCTTGGTTCGACGTCTTCGATGTCGTCGGCCGGCATGCGGCCTACGCCGATGAAGATCCGGAAGCGATCCTTGGCTTCGAGCGCGACGGCCTTGCAGTGGATGCTCAAGCCGTCCATGTCGTGTTCGACGTGGGTTGCCCGCCAGCGCCCGTTGGGTGCGGTGTCGCCTTGGTCGCTGCCCCAGGAGCGAATGTTGGGCTTGGTGCACATGTGCTTCAGCTTGTAGGGACGGCCGGCGCCGCTGCCGTCTGAAGGGACCACGCGGAGGGTTAGCACGGCCGGCTCGCCGCCGGGACCGGTCTGGTACACGCCGACGGGTTCATCGAGCCCGACCTCCCGGGCAGTCGGCGGGCTGTTCTGGCTGACCTTGATGAAGCCGACCTCCTCGAACAAGGCCGGGTCCGGCGGGCGGTCGGCGAGCTTCTCGTCGCCGAGCTTCTCGGCCAGCGAGCGGATGCGGCCTTGGAAGGCATCCCTGTTCTCAGCGCTCCACAGCAGAGCCTTGACCCGTTCCAGGGCGCGCCTGGCCTTCTCGGTCTGCTTGCGGGCTTCGTAATGTTCCGCCAGCCGCATGAGGGCTGACGGCTGGCTGCTCCCGTGCTGCTCCAGCAGATTGATGAACCTCTGGCGCTGCGTCTGGTCGAACATATGTTCGAAGATGGCCAGCGTCTCGAGCTGGGCCGGCTGGGAGAACAGCTTTTCCAGGGCCGCCGCCAGCTCCTTGTCGGAGAGGCGCTGCTGATAGTGCGCGTACAGGGTGATCGGCCTGGGCTTCTCTTCGTCGGCTCGTTTGAAGATCCACACGCCGGTGGGCTCGCGGCGGAAGGGGCGGAAGATCTTGATGCGAACATCGCCTTTCTGCATGAGCACGCTGGGGCCTTCCTCGTCCGACAGGCTGCTCATGAGGTCCCGCCATCCCTGGGCCGCCAGCTTGCTTCGGATCTGCTTCAGCGCCTGCGCCGCCCCGCCGCGGACCTCCAGCCGCCAGAAGCTTTCGTTGTGCTTCAGCAGGCCGAAATACGAGAACAGCTTCTGCGGGCCGAGTTCGCGGAGCGGCCCGGGCAGCTCGGCCGGGCGAAAGGTACCGTGGAACGCGGCCGGCAGTTCGGGCATCGGGCCGAACTTGTCGCGCCACTGCGAGAAGCTCTTTTCCAGCTCCCCGCCGATGTGTTCCGCGATGTTCTTGGCCGCCATGCTATGCTTCTGCGATTCGTAGCCGGTCGTGCTGCTCTTGTGGTGAAGCGTCTCCTGCCAGTCGAACCGCAGCAGGGGCGGGTTCCTGTGGTCGATGTAACCGGCTCGGCTGGCCCAGGGCACGAGCCCAGCGGCTGTCACCAGCGTCGCTTTGAGCTGGCGCGCGTACGGCAGGTTCGTCGTGCTGGTCTCCTGCAATCGCAGCCGCACGTACACGTCCGGGGCAAGCTGCCCGTCGGGTGGGAATCGGCCCCCGCCGTACACGGCGACCTGCTCGACGTGCGGCAGATCGGCCAGCCGCCCTGCCAAGTCATCCGCCACCATGCGCAGCAGCCCGTCATGGTTTTCATTGACGATGACGATCCGCCGGCAGGCGAAGCGGGTATTGTCGCCCGAGGTTACGGCGCTGGTGGACTCCGTGCGATTCTCGGCTTCGATCCTGGCCGCTTCGGCGTGGAAGATCGGCTTGCCGTCCGCCCCCGAATGGCCCACCAGCGGCTCCATCCACAGGTGTGTCAGGCCGGGGAAGTTCACCACAAAGCCCAACACTCCAATGACGGCCAGGCCCGACACGACCACCGCCGACGACCACGGCTTCGGGCGGGCCGCCGGCGATTTGAAGGCGCCGAAGACCAGATACAGCAACGTCATCAGCGGGTTGACGAAGACGAAGCTCGCCAGCCAGAGCCAGCGAGTCTTTCGCTCATCACCCAGGATGGGGAAGAACCGCCGCCGACAGATGCAGTGCACCAGAAGGCCCAGCCACACGACCCCGTATCCGACAAGCAGCACATAGAAGAGATAGCGCATGTCCGCCCTTCCTGCCCGCGCTCAAACCGAATGTGGCCTGTCCCGTTGCCGCTGAGCATAGTGGGCGGGCGGCGGGCGGGCAAGGCGCCGGCGGCCGGGGATGAAGGAAATCCGCCCAACTGGCGCTTGATTTGCGCGTCGGGAAATCCGGAAAATGCTCCCGCCCCGGATCGGGCTCGGGTCGACCCCGTCCGGAGGATAGGGGATCAACCATGGCCGAGTGGCGGATCGTCATTGACCAGGACGCCTGCGTCGGGTGCGAGAATTGCTGCGAGGAGGCCCCCAACACCTTCCAGATGGGCCAGGACAACGTAGCCGAGCTGGTCGATCCCAGCGGCGACGACCATGA
>LJUF01000242.1 GCA_001303665.1 Phycisphaerae bacterium SM23_33
CGGGCGGCCTTCCGGCGGGGATCGGCTCCGGGCGCCAGGGCGATTCGAGCCAGCTCGGCCCCGCAGAGGCGCCGGTCGCCGGAAGCCCCGTCCACGATCAGCACCCGCAGGCGGTCCACGACGTTGACCACCTGCTTGAGGGTGTTGTCGGCCGGGATGACATCCATGGAAAGGACCTCGGCCTCCAGGACGTGAGGCCCGGGCCGCTCGAACTGGTGCTGGAAGTGCACGGTCTCCGCCGCCCCGGCGGGCAGATTCTCGACGCGCTGCGGCACCAGCGCCTCGCCGTCGATCGACAGCTTGACCGCCGTGGCCAACACCGGTTCGGTGCCCGTATTGGCGATCTTGACGTCGATCCGCACCGGCCGATCCGTGCCCACGACCTGTCGGCCCAGCCTCACGGCGTCCACGGCCAGGTTGCGGTACGTCTTGGGCAGCTCCAGCGTGCGGCAGATGATCTCGGGCTTGGAGGGCATGTCCTCCAGCCCGGCGGCCAGGAAACCCCAGCTGGACTGGTTGTCCAGGTCCCAGCCGAGCTTCTGCGCGTCGGTCAACAGGACGATCTTCTTGGCGGGGTTGTGACCTTCGGCCAGGCTGGCCGCCGCGGTGTTCAGCGCCTTGAGCACCTGCATCGATCCGCCGACGGGCCTGGCGCGGTCCAGGGCGTCGGCCAATTCCTGGTGGTCGGAAGTGGGGTTGGCCACGGCCTTCCGCGGCGCCGAGCCGGCCACGATCACGCTGATCGCGTCCCCGGGCTTGCACCGCTCGACCACCGCTCGGGCCTCCTCGACGGCCCGCTGGAAGTTGGTCTTGCCCTTGACCTTCATGCTCATCGACGCCGAGCCGTCCAGCACCAGGGCCACGTCCTTCTCGCCCGTAGCCGATTTCCACATGCGGCTCTGGGCCAGATACTCCCGCCCGGTGGCAATGGCCGCCGCAACCACCAGCAGCGCCGCCACCCACAGCAGCAGCCACCGCAGGCGAACCATCGACCACATCGCCGTGGCGATTCCCGCAGCCAGCGCCGCAGCCAGCACCGAGGGCAACACCACCGCCCAGGGAATGACCGAGCGGCTGGGCAGGAACGGCCGAGCCATCGCCAACGCCAACAGGGCAAGCAGCAGGCACCGGATCGCCATCAGGATGACCTCCTCGATCATGATGTGCCGCTTGCGGGTCGTCAGCGAGGCCAGCAGGAACTGCATCGCCCCCCAGTCCACCAGCTTGGCCTGTCGGCGATTGAGCAGGTGGATCAGGATCGGCGAGGCCAACGCGACCAGGCCGAACAGCATTGCCCAGTTCAAGAACGTCATTTCGTGCGGCTCTTGCGGCGTGCCAGGTAATACGCCAAGGCAACGCCAAAGTCTTGCCTGGTGGAAAGTTGCACGTAGTCGATGCTCATCTGCCCGCAGCCCATCTGAATGCGATCGATGAACTTGCGGACCTCTTCGACATAGGCCGCCCGGATCGAACGGGGGTCCAGCTGTACATGATGCTCGGTGATCTCCAGGTTCCGGAAATCACTCCACTGCTCGAAGGGGAACGTCAGCTCCTCCTCGGCCATCACGTGGAGGACGAGGACCTCGTGCTTGCGATAGCGGAAGTGGTGCAGGGCTGCCAGGAGCTCGTCCACGTCGTCGAACAGGTCGGAGATGATGACGATCAGCCCCCGGCGGTGGGCCCGTTCGGCGATGTCGTGGAAGATGGGCGCCAGGGACGTCTCCTCGCCCGGCACGGTCTCGCAAAGCTCCTGAAGCACGACGCGGAGGTGATTGACGCGGCTGCGGGCGGGGATGTAGCGGCGGATCTCGGTGTCGAACGTCACCAGGCCCACCGCATCCTGCTGGTGGATCATCAGGTGGGCCAATGAGGCAGCTAAGTATTGGCCATAGTAAAACTTACTGAGCCTTCTCCCGTTGTGCCTCGCCGCGGCGGCCCCGGTGTATTTCATCGATCCCGACGCATCCAGCAGGATCACCGAGCGGAGGTTGGTCTCCTCGATGTACTGCTTGACGTAATACCGGTCGGACTTGCCGTAGACCCGCCAGTCCAGGTCGCGGATGCAATCGCCGGGGGTGTACTGGCGATGCTCGGCGAACTCCACGCTGAAGCCCTTGAAGGGGCTCTTGTGACGCCCGGCAACGAACCCCTCAACGACCCCCCGGGCGATCAGCTCCAGCCGGTGGATCTTGGCCAGGACCGTCGGGTCCAGCAGCTGCATGTACTCGGGTTGATTGGCTTGTTCCATGGTGCTTGCCGAGCCGGGGGCCTGGCGAAGGCCCGGGGGCAGGTCTGCATATACGTCCTTTTCTCAGCGGAGCTTATGTCTCTTCGATCTGGCGTCTCAG
Organism: Phycisphaerae bacterium SM23_33; assembly: GCA_001303665.1. Taxonomy (GTDB): domain Bacteria; phylum Planctomycetota; class Phycisphaerae; order SM23-33; family SM23-33; genus SM23-33. Next base: position 2,349 of record LJUF01000242.1, read on the forward strand.
CTCTGCCAGGGCCGCGGCCGCCTGATCGTCGAGGTTCTGCCAGTTGCACTCCAGGCTGTAGGCGCCGTCATATCCGGCCTGCCTCAGCGGGCGGAAGTAGGGGCGCAGGTCCTCGCCGTGCACGCCGGGCGGAGTGCGGCCCTCCAGCTCGGCCACGTGCACGTGGGCGATGAGCTCGCCGGCCTCGTCCAGAGACCCGGGCGGGTCGCCGTCGGCGGCCATGTGGAACGTGTCCGCCAGCAGCCGGACGCTGGGATGGTCCGCGCGACGGACGAGGTCGGCCCCCTCGCCGACCGTGGTGATGATGTTGCAGTCCCGCTTCTGGAGCGGCTCGACGACGAGTGTCACGCCGTGGTCGGCCGCCATCGGGCCCCATCGCTTCAGGTGGTCGGTCAACTGCCGGGTGGCTTCAGCATGCTCGAATCCGTCGGGCACGCGCCGCGACCCGCCGGAGCCGAACACGATGGTGCGGATGCCGACCTTCTCGGCGCGGCAGAGGGCCGTCCTGACGTAAGAGTCGAGATCTTCGACGTTTACGTTCGGGCCGGTGCAGGGGAGGCTCCCGGGCAGGAAGCAGTTGGCCGCGAGGATGGGACGCGGCGCGGACTGGGCAGCGGCCAGCTGCGGAGCAAAGGCGTCCTCGTCGGCCTGGGGCTTCAGGAGGCCCTGGACGTTGGCCTCGATAAAGTCCAGCCCGGGCGGGGGTTGTCGCCAAGTGCCGGGCCCAGCACAGATTCCCAGTTTCACCGATCACTCCTTCGCCCGCCGGCGGCTCCGGCCCAGTGCGGCGCGTCTGTAGGTAATTGACGCTTGCCGGCCGATGTTACACCAGGGCTTCCACTTCGGGGCGGATCTCGCTGAGCAGGCGAAGGACGACCTCGTCGGAGGTGATCCCCGCCGCCTCGGCGTTGAAGGTGGTCAGCACGCGGTGACGCAGGACCGGCAGGGCCACCTCGCGAACGTCTTCGGTGGTCGTGTGGTATCTTCCATGCAGGATGGCGCGGGCCTTCGCCGCCAGGACCATGTAAATGCTGGCCCGGGGCCCGGCGCCCCAGTTGACCAGTTCGTTGATGAAGTCCGGCGCCTCGTGGCTGCCCGGGCGGCTAGCGCGGGCCAGATCGCGGGCGTAGTGGAACACGTGGTCGGCCACCGGCACGCGCCGCACGATGTGCTGGAGCTGGAGGATGTCTTCCCCGGTCAGGGCCACCTCCAGGGCCGCCTCGTAGGTGCCGGTAACCTGCTTCATGATGGCGATCTCCTCGCGGCTGGAGGGGTAATCGACCACGATGTGGAACATGAAGCGGTCCAACTGCGCTTCCGGCAGGGGGTAGGTGCCTTCCTGCTCAATGGGGTTCTGGGTGGCCAGCACGAAGAACGGCTCGGGCAGGACGTAGTCCTTTTCGCCCACCGTGACCATGTGCTCCTGCATCGCCTCCAGGAGGGCGGCCTGGGTCTTGGGGGGCGTGCGGTTGATCTCGTCCGCCAGGATCATGTTCGCGAACAGAGGCCCGTGAACGAACCGGAAGATCCGCTTGCCCGTGGTGCGATCTTCCTCCAGCACGTCGGTGCCGGTGATGTCCGAGGGCATCAGGTCCGGCGTGAACTGGATCCGCTTGAACGTCAGGTGGAGGACCTGGCTGAGCGTGCTGACCATGAGCGTCTTGGCCAGCCCGGGCACGCCCACCAGCAGGGCGTGTCCCCGGCAGAAGATCGCCAGCAGCAGCTGCTCGATGACCTCCTGCTGCCCGACGATCACGCGGGAGATCTGGTTGGTCATCTTCTCATAGGCGGCGCCGAGGGCCTTGACGGCCTCCACGTCCTCGTGCGTGCCGACAGCGGGGGTCTGTTGGGCTGGCTGGGGGGGTTGTGACATTCGTTCTTCTCCAGTTGGCGGATGATCGACCCGTTCGCCCACCGGCCGGCCGCACACAGCCCGCCACCGGCCCCGGCGGCTCGGCAGGGACTCACCGGTCTCCTCGTACCGGGCACGAACGTGCCAGGCTGCTCAAGCCGAACAGCGATTCCCTTCCTGAGCGCCATCCTGCCCCGTCCTTGGAGGCGGCGTTCGCACCACAGTGCCACTCCAAGAACGTACGGCGAACCTGGAGAATTGCCAAGGCTTTTGCGCGGATATTTTTGGGTGGTCGGCCGGCTTGGCGCACGGCCGGAGACGTGCCTGCCCCGGGGCCCGGGTCGGGCAGCGTCGCGCGAAGCCGCCTGCACGGGCAAATCCCCGCAGGAAACGCCCGCCAGGGCGGCGGGCGGAACCGAGGCGGGGGACCTCAGGGCTGGGAGGACAGGTCTTTGCCCGCAAAGGCCGGCAGCAGGAAACTGTCGGTGACGTTCACGGGCGTCTCGTCGCCCCGGTACTCGAAGATGCCCTCGGCGAGGTAGATGTTGTTGCCCTGCACGCCGGCGCCGGCCTGTTCCTTCCACTCCACGTGCATGTCGAAGTACAGGACGTTCTGTCCGGTGGCGTCGTGGTTGTCGCTGGCGAGGGCTCGGACGCGGTTGCGGAGAAAGCGACCGTCGCGGAAGACGGGGGTGTGGTCGGCCAGGATGGCCATGCTGGCGGCGACGGCGATCAGTTCCCGGTCGAGGCGGGACAGGGCGCTGGGCCCCAGGGTGTGCTGATAGGAGTAATGGATGAATCTGCCGCTGGGGAAATCGTCCATGTCGGGCTCGAGCTCGAAGCCGGCCTCCTCGGCGCTGGCCACGCCGGGACACTGGAACGTCCCCGGCGCCGCGAAGCCCTGCTTGACCAGCTTGAACAGGCCGACGGAGTTGCTCACGGCCGGCTGGTCCTGCCCCGGCAGCCAGCGGCGGTTCAGGCTGATGACCGACGGCAGGTACCCGTCGCCGGCGTTGGCGTAGGAGCGGATGGCCGTGCCGATCCCCCCGACGTTGGCCCGGCAGTAGACCCGCAGTGCCTGATGCCGGGCGCGGCGCATCGACGGGACGAACACGAAGGCCAGCAGGATCGCCGCGGCGGCAATCGCGCCCAGCTCCCGGAGGGAAAACACCGGCCGGTGGACGCCTCCGCGGATCTCCTGCTCGGCGGCTGCCCGCTGCTCCTCGCGCTCGCGGCGGATCCGCGCCATCGTATCGGCCGCCAGATCCTCCGGCGGCTCCGCCGCAGGCAGCAGGTCCAGGGCCTGGAAGGTGTGGCGCAGGTCGTCGTGCAGCGCGCCGAACGCCTGGTCCTGCGCCAAGCGGTCCTGCACCGCCTGGCGGGCGGGCGGCTCGCACCGCTCCAGCAGGTACTCAATCAGCA